>JBGVOA010000339.1:0-13588 GCA_045126095.1 Christensenellales bacterium
TCGCGGGAGAAGGGGCCGTCCATGGCGATGATGTTGCCCTTGGGGTAGCCCAATTCCAGGCAGGCGGCCACCGCCTCGGGCGTGGGGGTGATGCGGGGGAAGAGGCGGGTCATGTCCGTCTCCAGCGGGATGGGCAGGAGCGGATCGCGGCCGATGCCCAGGAGCATATTGCCCTTCTCGCGCTGAATGGCGGCGATGATGGCCTCGTGGGTGTCCACCCACTCCACGCTGTCGCGCCAGGCGTCCTCAATGTTGTCAAAGTGCTCGCGCTCCCAGGGGAGGCCCAGCTCCTCGGCGGAACGGCGGATGTTCTCCTGCGCCGTGACGGCATAGGGGTGGGTCGCGTCAACGATGCGGCTGGGAGCCACCTCGCGGATGAAGGCGAGCATGCTCTGTGCGTCCAGCTTGCCCACATGGCACATCGTGCCCGGGGGCAGCAGGGAGCGGGCGTACTCGGAGGTGACGCTCATCACCACCTGGCGCCCGCGCTGGCGCAGCATGCGGGCCTTGCTGCGGCTTTCGGGGGTGTTGCCAAAGATCAGGACTTTTTCCATCGAATATCACTCCATGCGCAGGGGCGAAGTCATTCCTGCACGCAACAGAAGAACGCCCAGCAGAGGCTGCGCGTCCATTGAGTTACAGGTGTTGACCAAATTATATGACGAACTTGCGGAATTGTCAAGCGAGCGGCGTAAACCGATGCTGCCGTGCCGTGGATTGGTTGCGCGGGCAACGGGATTGTGGTATACTGGACGTGAATGACATGCGGAGGAGAACGAAGGATGAATCTGCGCAATATCGGTGTTTTTGCTCACGTGGACGCGGGCAAGACCACCCTTTCCGAGCAGCTGCTGATGCACGCGGGGGCAATCCGCCGCGTCGGCAGCGTGGACGAGGGCACCGCCCATACGGACAGCCTGCCCGTGGAGCAGCGGCGGGGCATCTCCGTCAAGGCCAGCTGCGTGCGCCTGACCTGGAAGGGCACGGCCATCAACCTGATCGATACCCCCGGCCACGTGGACTTTGCCGCCGAGGTGGAGCGCTCCCTGTGGGCGCTGGATGCGGCGGTGCTGGTCGTCTGCGCGGTGGAGGGCGTGCAGCCCCACACGGAGACGCTCTTCCACGCGCTGCGGGAGCAGGCCATCCCGGTGGTGATCTTCCTGAACAAGACTGACCGCGAGGGCGCGGACGTGCAGCGGGTGCTGGCACAGGTGAAGCGCCGTCTGACGGCGGACGCGGTGCTGATGGCGGACGGCGAGGCGCTGACGGAGGCCGTCTGCGCGGCGGACGAGGAGCTGCTGGAGCGTTACCTGTCCGGCGAAGAGCCGGATGCCGCATTCGTCCGTCAGCGGGCGGCGGAGATGACGCGCGAGGCGGCGCTCTGCCCGGTTTTCTACGGCTCGGCCCTGAAGGACGAGGGGATCGTTCCCCTGCTGGACGCCATGGCGGATATGCTGCCTCCGCCCGGCGGTAACGCAGCGGATGCGCTGTGCGGCGTGGTGTTCGCCTCTGCGCAGGATCGTTTGCTGGGGCGCGGCGTGTGGGTGCGTCTGTACTCCGGTCGCCTGGAAAACCGCGCGCCGGTGACGCTGCCTGCCGGGGTTGATCCGCTGACGGGCGAGGAGCGCCAGGTGCAGCGCAAGGTGACGCAGATCCGCGCGGTGGACGGCAGCGACGCAGGCAGCCTCGCTGCGGGCGAGATCGGCGTGGTGTACGGCCTGGGCGAGGTAGCCATCGGCCATGTGCTGGGGGACGGCAGCCTGCTGCCCCGCCGCGTGGAGCCCGGTCGGCTACGCACGCCGCTGATCGCCGTGCAGGTGATCCCGGAAAAGCCAGAGGAGATGCAGGCCCTGCGCGCCGCCTGCGCCGCCCTGGCGGGGGAGGACCCGCTGCTGCAGGTGCGCTACGCCAAGGCGCTGAACGAGCTGCAGCTGCATGTGATGGGCGCGATTCAGCTGGAGATCATCCAGGAGGAGCTCGAAAATCGCTTCAATATGAAGGTCAGCTTCTCCAAGCCCGCCGTAATTTATAAGGAAACAATCGCCAAGGCTGCCAGCGGCTTCGTGGCCTACACGATGCCCAAGCCCTGCTGGGCCATCATGCGGTTTGAAATTGAGCCCGCCCCGCGCGGCAGCGGCGTGACGTTCAAGTCCAACGTGCATGTGCGGGATATCCTGCTGCGCTACCAGCATCAGGTGGAGCAGGCGCTGCCCCTGGCGCTGAACCAGGGCCGCCTGGGCTGGCAGGTTACGGACGTGAACATCACCCTGGTGGAGGGCAACCACCACCAGTTCCACACCCATCCGCTGGACTTCATCGTGGCGACCCCGTGGGGCATCCAGGATGGCCTGCAGCGCGGCGGCTCGACCCTGCTGGAGCCGATCCTGGAGTGCCGCTTCCTGCTGCCGCCGGAGTGCGTGGGCCGCGTGATGAGTGACGTGGCGCTGATGCGCGGCGAGGTGACGTCGACGGAGACGGACGAGGATCGCGTGCTGCTGACGGCGCTGGTGCCGGTGGCGACGAGCGTTGATTACGCCACGACGCTGGCGAGTGCGACGAGCGGTCGGGGCAGCATGAGCGTGCGGCTGCACGGGTACAAGGAGTGTCCGCTGGAGCTGGGTGCGACGGCGAAGCGGCGCAGCGTTGATCCGCTGGACACGGCGAAGTACATCCTGGCGGCCCGCAGCGCCCTGGAGGGCGGCATCTTCGACCTGGAGTGACGCAGTGCATTAACGCCTCACGCGCGCGAACTCCGCAAGAACAGTCGACTCAATCGCGAGAATGGGTCCAGGGGCGAAGCTCCTGGCGCAGGTGGAGGGCTGCGTAAGCCCTCCCCGCCGGAGGCACGCAGCAAGAGCAGACAACCCAAAGGGAAAGCCAACTCAAGCGAAGCACAAAAGCCCCACAACGCCTTTGAGGGATTCTCCGAAACGGAGAATCCCTCAAACAGTTCGCGCAACAACCAAGGAAGCCGCCGTCAGCGCCAATCCCCAGCACCATGCAGTCTGCAAGCTGCACATAAACCCGCCGAATGCCCCTCTCATCAGGGCCGTCCGGCGGGTTTCTATTATAGATCACTCCTCCAGCGTCCACCCGTGGTCGCCATGGTAAACCATCTGCCGGGTCATGCCGCCGTCGATGCAGATGTTTTCGCCCGTGATGAATCCGGCCTTTTCAGAGGCCAGGAACAGCGCCATATGGGCGATGTCCAGCGGATGCCCGACCCGCCCGGCAGGCTGCTGGGTCGCGTCGGGGCCCTCATAGACGGTGAAGGCTGTGTCGATCCAGCCGGGGGAGATCGAGTTGACACGCACACGGCCCCGGAGGCTCACCGCCAGTGCGTGGGTCAGCGCATGAATGCCGCCCTTGGCTGCCGTGTAGGACTCGGTGAAGGGTTGGCTCATCCGGTCGCGGCTGGAGGAGATGTTGATGACCGACGCGCCCGGGGCGAAATGCGGCAGGAACAGCCTGGTCAGGTAAAACGCGGCCGTTACGCCCACGTCCAACGCACGGGTGAAATCCTCCCAGGTGCAGTCGAGAATGCCCTTCATCTGGGGCGGCGCGTTGTTGACGAGCACGTCGACATGCCCGTGGTCGGCGATGACCTGCGCAGCGAAGCGCTCCAGGGTGGCCTTGTCGCCCACATCGCCCACGAAGCAGGGGTTCTCCTGGACGTCAATGGGGCAGACCACCGCGCCTGCCTTGGCGAACTCCTCGCAGATGCAGCGTCCGATGCCGCCCGCGCCGCCGGTCACAACGACGACCTTGCCGGAGAATTCTCCCATAACATACCCTCCTCATAAAATGCCTGAAACATACCCTCTGGATGGCTCTGCCCGAAACATACCCTGGCTCATTCGGCGTGCTTGCTGTAGGAGAAGCCGCGCCCGTGTACCTCGGTGACCTTGGAGACGATCATGAAGCACTGCGGATCGATCTCCTGCACCAGGCGCTGCAGCTTGACCAGCTCGCGGCTGGAGATGACGCTCAGCACGATCTCGGCGGGGGCGTGGGTATAGCCGCCCTCGCCGTGCAGGAGCGTCACGCCGCGATCAACGCGGGAGAGGATGGCGGCGCTGATGTCCTGCGCCCGGCTGGAAATGATCTTGACTTCGGTGCGGCTGGCGCCCAGGAGCAGCATCTTATCCAGCATCACGGTGTAGATGATGGCCAGCACGATGCCGTAGAGCACCGCGTCCACCGATGCGCCGAAAAGCAGCTGCAGGAGCAGGATGCAGAAGTCCATGACGTACATCGTTACCGATACCGGGATGCGCAGGTACTTCTGCATCACCAGCATGGGGATCTCCAGGCCGCCGGTGGACGCGCCTGCGCGGATGATCATGCCCAGGGAGATGCCGATGCCCAGGCCGAAGAAGATGGTGTTGAGCAGCAGCTCCTCCGTGAGGACGAAGTCGCCCAGGAGCAGGTTGAACATTTCCAGAAAGGCGGGGTAGAGGAGGGAGCTGACAACCGTCGTCAGCGCGAAGGCCCGGCCCAGCAGCCACCAGCCCAGCAGCAGCATCAGCACGTTGAACACCAGCACAAAGGCGTATACCGGCAGGCCCGTCAGCGGCTCCACCACCATGGCAAGGCCGGTGGTGCCGCCGGTGATCAGCCCCGTGGGCAGCAGGAATACCTTGACGGACAGGGCGTAAAGCAGGTTGCCGACGATCACCGCCAGCATGGGCAGCAGCTTTTTCAGAAGAGCTATTTGATGCATAGGTCTCAGATGCTCCTTTTGCACATACGATACTGATGAAATTATAGCACAGGGGCGGCGGACGCGCAAGGCGGCGGACGGAGATGAAAAGTGCTGGAAGAAAGGAGGAAAATTTGATTTTCCCGCTTGACAAGGCATGGCAAAGGTGGTATAGTATCACCGAGTTAGTTTGAGCTAACTAAGCGGAAAGGACTCAGGTGATCAGGATGAATCTGACGAAGGCTGTGGAAGGGAAGGAATACATCATCCGCGACGTCGATACCGACGACGAGGAGATGCGGGCGTTCCTCTTTTCCCTGGGCTGTTACAGCGGTGAGCCGATCACGGTTGTGACCCGTCGGCGCAGCGGCTGCGTGGTGTCCATCAAGGATGCACGCTATAATATCGATATGCAGCTGGCGGAAGCCATTCTCGTGTGACCATCTGCGGAGGCTCGCATATAACCTCGGGAGCCGCAAGGAGCCCGGGGCTGCATTTTAGCCGGCGAGTTAGTCTTGGTTAACCTTGGTTGCTGTATAGCAGCAGAATGAGGAGGCGCAACCCCATGAGAATTGCACTGACGGGTAATCCCAACAGCGGCAAGACGACGATGTACAATGCCCTGACCGGCCGGAACGAAAAGGTCGGCAACTGGGCGGGCGTGACGGTGGAGCGTAAGGAGCACGGCATCAAGAAGGCCTACTGCCCCGATGGCTGCGGCGAGCTGATCGCCGTTGACCTGCCTGGAGCGTATTCGATGTCCCCCTTCACGAGTGAGGAGAGCATCACCAGCTCCTACGTGCGCAACGAGAAGCCGGATGTGCTCATCAACATCGTGGATGCGACCAACCTCAGCCGCAGCCTGTTCTTCACCACGCAGCTGCTGGAGCTGGGCGTACCGATGGTGGTGGCGCTGAACAAGGCGGACGTGAACGAGAAGAAGAAGACAGAGATCGATGTGGCGGCGCTGTCCGCCGCGCTGGGCTGCCCGGTGATGGAGACGGTGTCCACCACCAGCGAGGGCCTGAAGGAGGTCGTTGCGAAGGCTGTGGCGGTTGCAGGCCAGGCCCAGCAGGCCCCCTACACCCAGGGCGACATCGACCTGACTGACAAGGCCGTGGTCGAAAAGGCGGACCGTGCCCGCTTCAATTTCGTCAATGGCATTGTCAGGAAGGTCGAGAAGCGCGTGGTCAAGACCTCCGACAAGAATGTGCAGGATAAGATTGATGCGGTGGTGACCCACCCGATTCTGGGCCTGCTGATCTTCGCAGCCATCATGTTCGGCGTGTTCTGGGTCTCCCAGGCGGAGGGCGGCCTCGGCATCTGGCTGGCGGGCGTCCTCGAGGGCCTGATGGAAACCGTCACCGGCTGGGTGGAAGGTCTGGTGGAGGGTGCTTCCCCCATCCTGCGTTCCCTGATTGTGGACGGCGTTGTCGGCGGCGTGACGGCTGTGCTGGGCTTCCTGCCGCTGGTGATGGTGATGTACTTCCTCATCGCCCTGCTGGAGGACTGCGGCTACATGGCACGCGTCTCCGTGGTGCTGGATCCCATCTTCAAGAAGGTGGGCCTGTCCGGCAAGTCCGTGATCCCCTTCGTCATTGGCACCGGCTGTGCGGTTCCCGGCGTGATGGCTGCCCGCACCATCCACAATGAGCGTGAGCGCCGCGCTACGGTGATGCTGGCGCCCTTCATGCCCTGCGGCGCGAAGCTGCCCGTCATCGCCCTGTTTGCGGGTGTGTTCTTCCCTGGTGCTGGCTGGGTGGGCCCGCTGATGTACTTCGTGGGCATTGCCCTGATCTTCTTCGGTGCGCTGCTGGTCAACGCCATCACCGGTAATAATGCGCGCAAGTCCTACTTCATCATTGAGCTGCCGGAGTACAAGGTGCCTTCTTTCCTCCGTGCGTTCCAGTCCATGCTGGGTCGCGGCTGGGCTTACATTGTCAAGGCTGGCACTGTCATCCTGCTGTGCAACACGGTTGTGCAGGTGATGCAGTCCTTCACCTGGGCCTTCGTCGAGGCCAATGAGACCGCTTCCGATTCCATCCTGGCCTCCATTGCCAATCCCTTTGCGTACCTGCTGATCCCCGTCATCGGCTACCACTGCTGGCAGCTCGCGGCAGCGGCGGTCACCGGCTTTATCGCCAAGGAGAACGTGGTGGGCACGCTGGCTGTGTGCTTCGCGGTGACGAACCTGATTGACATTGATGCGCTGGAGCTGGCGACGGAGAATGTCAACGAGGTGGCCCTGGCCTTCGGCGGCAGCACCGGCGTGGCCATGACGGCGGCTGCGGCCCTGGCGTACCTCATGTTCAACCTGTTCACCCCGCCCTGCTTTGCGGCTATC
Organism: Christensenellales bacterium; assembly: GCA_045126095.1. Taxonomy (GTDB): domain Bacteria; phylum Bacillota; class Clostridia; order Christensenellales; family Aristaeellaceae; genus UBA11524. The sequence continues at coordinate 7,047 of JBGVOA010000339.1, forward strand.
GGCGCGATGAACGCTGAGATGAAGAGCGCCAAGTGGCTTTGGGGCGGCATCGGCCTGCAGCTGGCCACCGGCTTCACCGTGGGTTACCTGGTGTTCCAGGTCGGCACCCTCATCACCACCGGTTCCTTCGGCGCGGGCTTCATTCCCGGCCTGGTTGCGGTGGCGGCCTTCGTGGCCATCATTGCGGCGATCATCCTCAACACCCGCAAGAACCTCAAGGCCGAGTACCAGCTGAAGCAGCGGGCATAATCAACCTTGCAGGGAGGCTGTCAACATGATCGACTATGTGATTATCCTGGTTGTGCTGCTGATTGTCGGCGGCGCAGGCTACTACGTCTACCGTGCCAAGAAGCGCGGCCAGAAGTGCATCGGCTGTCCCTATGCCGGCAAGGAAGGCTGCAGCTGCGGCAAGAAGTGATTCCCCTCCAAAGACACATGGCAGACCTGCGAACGCGGCAGGTCTGCCATTTTTATATGCTGCTGGGGGCGCTCTGGGCGCGACGGCGGTATTCGCCGGGGGTCATGCCGAAGTGCCGCCGGAATACGCTGATGAAATGGCTCTGGGAGCTGAAGGAGAGGACGTGGGCGACGCCGGAAACGGGCTGATCGGTGAACTCGAGCAGCTCAGCAGCGGCCTCCAGCCTTTTTGCCGTGATGTACTGGGTGATGGTCATGCCCACCTCCCGGCGGAACAGGCGCGACAGGTGAGCGCGGCTCAGCTGGCTGACGCCGCACAGCTCATCCACCGGGATGGGGCCGTGCAGGTGGGTGTGGATGTGCTCCACGCAGCGGAGGATGGGTCGGGAAAAGGCGGTGTGGTTCCGCAGGGCCAGCATGCGGTCGGCGTAGGCTTCGACCAGCTCCCGGTGCAGGGCGTGGATCTGCTCCGGGGCCGTGCAGCGGTCAATGCGGCGGATGTACAGGTCGCTGAGGTTGAAGGCGGTTTCCGCGTCCAGCCCACCGGCCAGGCAGTAGCGGGTGATGAAGGCCACGGTGATGATGAGGTGGTAGCGCAGGTTGCGCAGCGGATCGTCGCTGAGCGTGCCGAAGCCCTCCTGCCCCAGGGGCGTGAAGAGCTGCAGGGCCTGTGCCTTGTCGCCCAGCTGAATGCTGTGGTAGAAGGCTGCCTCCCGGTCGTAGGGAAGGTGGCTGATGAGGTGCTCGCGGTTGGCGTATTCAGCTGCCGCGAGGGCACGGCGCATGTCGGTCATGGTCATCCCGCCTTTCTGTATACAGGATAGCACGTCTGCGGTGTGGAATCAAGCACAAATGCGACAGAAATGAGGCAAAGATGATATTCTGCGGCGGGCGGATGGTTTATGATATAGATAAGGGCAATATGCCAAACCGACAATCTGATAGCGAAAGGAAGCGATCCGATGAAGAAGCTGATGCTCCTGCTGGCGGCGTTGCTGCTGGCGCTGTGCGCGTCCGCCCTGGCAGAGACGGCGGAGATCCCGCAATACGAGGGCTACGACCTGGTCTGGCATGACGAGTTCGACGGAGAGACCCTCAACCGGGCCGACTGGAACCGGGAGATCCGCAAGGCCTACTGGACGAACAATGAGCTGCAGGCCTACACCGGCGGCGACGCGAACATCTTCCTGCGCGAGGGCAAGCTGGTGCTCAAGGCTCTCAAGCATGTGGATGAGAAGGGTCGCGTCACCTACACATCCGGCAAGGTGCAGACTCAGGACAAGCATGACTTCCTCTACGGCAGGATCGACGTGCGGGCGAAGGTGCCCCAGGGCCAGGGCCTGTGGCCGGCCATCTGGATGATGCCCACCCGCGAGAGCAAGTACGGCTCCTGGCCCCGCTGCGGCGAGATCGACATCATGGAGATCCTCGGCCACCAGACGCACATTGCCTACGCGAACCTGCACTACGGCGAGCCCCATGCCGAGCAGCAGGGCGTGTACACCCTGCCCGGCGGCGCGACCTTCTCGGACGACTTCCACGTCTTCTCCGTCGAGTGGGATCCGGGCGAGTTCCGCTTCTACATTGACGGCGAGCACTTCCACACCGTCAACGACTGGTACTCCATTTCCAACGGCATGGAGCGGCCCTATCCCGCGCCCTTCAACCAGACCTTCTACATCCAGCTGAACCTGGCCGTGGGCGGAACCTGGCCCGGCAACCCGGACGAAACCACCGACTTCGACCGCGCAGAGTTTGAGATCGACTACGTCCGCGTGTACCAGCGCCCGGAGTACGATACCAACGTCACCAAGCCGGAGAAGCAGTTCGCCCAGGCGCAGGAGGACGGCAACTTTGTCCACAATGGCGATTTTGCCGTGGCGGAAAACGTGAACGACTCGGCGGACTGGGTCTACTACCAGTGCAATGGCGGCAACGCGGCCGTGACCATCCGCGACGGCGCGATCGTCATTGATACAAAGACTGAGGGCACGCTGGACTACTCCGTGCAGCTCTACCAGGCGAACCTGCCCATGTATCAGGGCAAAACCTACCGCCTGACCTTCGACGCCTGGGCGGAGGAGGAGCGGCAGATCATCGCGGCGGTATCCGCCCCCAGCGCGGGCTGGATCCGCTACTTCCCCGATACGCTGGTCGACCTGACGACGGAGCGCACCACCTACACCTACGAGTTCACCATGACGGCCATGGACGACAACAACGGCCGCATCGAATTCAACATGGGCCACCGAGGCTCTACGGCGACGATCTACATCACAAACGTTCGCCTGGAAGTGATCGAGTAAAGGAGAATGACGGATATGCTGAAGAAAATGGGAATCCGCCGGGGCGTGAACCTGGGTGGCTGGCTGAGCCAGTGCGACTATTCCGCTGACCGGCTGAACAACTTTATCGTGGCGGACGACTTTGCCCGCATCGCCTCCTGGGGGATCGACCATGTCCGCATCCCGGTGGACTACAATGTGCTGGAGGACGACCGGGGCGGCTATGACGCACCCGGCTGGGAGCGCCTTGACTTTGCCCTGGCGCAGTGCGACAAGCACGGCCTCAAGGCCGTGATCGACCTGCACAAGACGGCTGGCTTCTCCTTTGACAATGGCGAAATGGAGACGGGCTTCTTTGTGGACGAGGGCTATCAGCAGCGCTTCTGCCGCCTGTGGGAGCAGATCGCCCGGCGCTATGGCCATCTGTCCGACCGGGTGGTGTTCGAGCTGCTCAACGAGGTGACCAGCCCGGACTTCATCGGCGTGTGGAACCGCGTGGCGAAGGAGGCCATTGGCCGCATCCGCGTGTACGCCCCCAATACGCTGATCCTCGTGGGCAGCTACCACAACAATGCCGCCCATGCCGTGAAGGAGCTGGATGCGCCTGCTGACGACCGGGTGCTGTACAACTTCCACTGCTACGATCCCCTGCATTACACCCACCAGGGCGCGCCCTGGGTGGATATGCTGGACAAGTCCGCCCGCGTGGCCTTCTGCAACAGCGGCGCGACGCAGGCGTACTTTGAGGAGATCTTCGCCTCTGCCATCGAGGCGGCGGCGCGCAACCACACCGGCCTCTACTGCGGCGAATACGGCGTGATTGACGTGGTGCCCACGGCGGACGCGCTGGAGTGGTTCAGGGCCATCAACGCGGCCTTTGAGAAGCACGGCATTGCCCGCTGCGTGTGGAGCTACCGCGCGATGGACTTCGGCATCGCGGACGAGCGCTGGGACATCCTGCGCGACGAGCTGCTGAAGGTGCTCTGATTCGCCCGAAACCTACCTGATATGCCCCAAACATACCCCGGTCTCTGCGAGCGTGGCAGAGACCGGGGTGATTTTATTTGGCGAAGACCTCCGGATCGTAGGCGGCGTTTTCCGCCAGAGGAAGGGAAAAGAGCATCGCGGCGGCTTCGGGGTAGGTTTTGGGCGTGGATTTGCGGATGGCCTTGAGCGCCTTGTGGCTGCCCTCAAAGCAGCAGGAGAGGTACTTCATGTGCTCCCGCATGCGGCTGTGGACGGTATCGGCGGGGTATTCGCGGCTGCATTCGGCCAGGAGAGCGTCGTGGTAGGCGCGCAGCTCGTCATGGGTGGCGGCTGGCCCGCCGTGCAGCTGGCGGCCAAGAGCCGGGTTGGCGACGAGGCCACGGCCGATCATCAGCGGCATGTCCGGGTATTGCGCCAGCAGCTCCGTGCAGTCCGCCGGGCTGAACAGGTTGCCGTTGAAGGTCAGGGGCAAGCCGCTCTCCGCTGCCAGGGCGAAGCAGTCCATGTGCACGCCGCCCTTGTAGAACTCCTGGCGGGTGCGGGGGTGGATGGTCAGCTCCTTCACCGGGTAATCGCGGAAAACGGCGAGGATGGCGGGCCACTCCGCCGGGTCGTAAAAGCCGACGCGGGTCTTGATGGAGACGGGCAGGGGGCTGGCGGCGAAGATCGCGTCCAGGAAGGCGCGCAGGGCATCCAGGTCGCGCAGCATGCCGGAGCCGCGGCCCTTGGCGGTCACCGTGCCGGAGGGGCAGCCGGTGTTCAGGTTCACCTCGCCGTAGCCCAGGTCAGCCAGCTCCTGCGCTGCCCAGAGAAAGAGCTCCGCATCGTGGGTCAGCAGCTGGGGGATGCAGGGTACGCCCGCGTTGTTCTCCGGCGCAATGGCCCTGAGGTCGCGGGTGGTGAAAACGCGGTGGATGCTGGGGGTGATGAAGGGGATGTAATACTGCTGCACACCGCCGAAAAGACGGTGGTGGACGCGGCGGTGCACCGCGTCGGTCACGCCCTCCATGGGGGCCAGGCGGATGTCCATGTTAAGCCTCCGGGTGAATAGAATACCTGGTTATGATAGCACAACCGGGCAGGTGTTTACAAGGGGAACGGCGCACTCCGCCCTTTTTTTGCGGACTTCGGCAGGGAAGCGGCGCGCGGTGTCGAATCAATGCAGAAGAAATACCCGTACAGGAGGCGTTTTTATGAAGAAAATCACCATTGCCATCGCGGGCCTTGGCTCCCGCGGCCTGGACACCTACGCCCGCTGCCTGGAGCGCTATCCCGACCGCGCCGAGCTGGTGGCCGTTGCCGATATCCGGCCTGACCGTGTCGCCGTGGCGGCGGAGCGCTACCACATCCCGGCGCATATGTGCTTTGACAGCGTCGAGAGCCTGCTGCGTCAGCCGAAAATGGCGGACGTGCTGTTCATCTGCACGCCGGACGACGTGCACTACCAGCCCGCCATGGACGCCTTGTCGCTGGGCTACCACCTGCTGCTGGAGAAGCCTGCCGCCCGCACGGTCGCGGAGTGCCGCGACATCGCGGCGCTGGCGGAGCACAAGGGGCTGCACGTCGTCGTCTGCCATGTGCTGCGCTATACCGTGTTCTATCAGACGATCCGCGAGCTGCTCAAGAGCGGACGCATCGGCGATGTCATGTCCGTCGAGGCCATCGAGCGCGTGGCCTACTGGCATCAGGCGCACTCCTTCGTGCGCGGCAACTGGCATGTGGCTTCGCAGACGACGCCCATGATCCTGGCCAAGTGCTGCCACGACATGGACATGATCCTCTGGCTGACTGGCAAGGCGTGCCAGCGGGTGTCCTCCTTCGGGCATCTGACGCACTTCACCGCGGCGAACGCTCCTGCGGGCGCGGCCCAGCGCTGCACCGACGGCTGTCCCCACGCCGATACCTGCCCCTACAACGCGGAGGCCTACTACCTGGGCATGTTCCGCAAAAACGGTGACAGCTGGCCGGTCAACGTTGTCGCGCCGGAACCCACGGAGGAGAAGATCCTGGCTGCCCTGCGCGCCGGGGAGAACGCATACGGCTGCGACTACGGCCGCTGCGTTTACCGGATGAACAACGACGTGGTCGACCATCAGGTGGTGACCATGCAGCTGGCGGACGACGTGACGGTTTCCTTCACCATGACGGCCTTCACGGCCACGGGCGGGCGCTGCATCCGCCTGATGGGCACGATGGGCGAGATTTACGCGGACATGGAGAAGAACGTCATCCGCGTGCAGGAGTACGGCCAGGTGGGCGCCAAGCCCGCCGAGGAGATCGACGTGCGCACGCTGACCAGCGATTTCTCCGGCCATGGCGGCGGCGACGCGCGCATGGTGGCGGACTTCCTCGACTTGCTGGAGGGCCGGGGCATGAGCGAGGCGCTCACGACCATCGGCCGCAGCGTGGAGAGCCACTACGCGTGCCTTGCGGCAGAGGCAAGCCGCCTGCAGGGCGGGCAGGTCATCGCGCTGGAGGATTTCGTGCGGGCGGACGGGTAACGGGTTGCTGTTCCTACAACAGCGCCCTGCTGCATGTTCGCGCTGCCGGGCAGGCGAGCAATGCTCGACCCAACAAGCGAGCAGATGCTGCGTTTTTCTCTTGGTGTTTGTATAGTGACCGGTCGCGGGGGGATATCAGCCGCCCGCCCAGCTACATGTTCGCGCTGCTGGGCGGGCGAGCAATGCTCGCCCCTACAAATATTTGGCCCCGCATGGTTTTGTGCCATGCGGGGCTGTTGATTTGCCGGGTATGCGTGGCGCAGCGGGAGGGACAAGCCCCTCCCTTACGGCGCGTTCAGGCATTAGTCAGCGATAACGAGGTTCTCCGCATCGCAGGCCTTGAGGGCTTCCT
>JBGVOA010000340.1:0-5177 GCA_045126095.1 Christensenellales bacterium
ACATCAGCAAGGTCATCCTGGTGGGCGGCTCTACCCGTATCCCCGCCGTGCAGGCCGCTGTGAAGAAGGTCACCGGCAAGGAGCCCTTCAAGGGCATCAACCCTGACGAGTGCGTGGCGCTGGGCGCTGCCATCCAGGGCGGCGTTCTGGGCGGCGAGGTCAAGGATGTGCTGCTGCTGGACGTCACCCCCCTGTCCCTGGGCCTTGAGACCGAGGGCCACATCTTCACCCGCCTGATCGACCGCAACACCACCATCCCCACCAGCAAGTCCCAGGTGTTCTCCACCGCTGCGGACGGCCAGACCTCCGTTGAGATCCACGTGCTGCAGGGCGAGCGCCAGATGGCCTTTGACAACAAGACCCTGGGCCGCTTCATGCTGGACGGCATCGCTCCCGCTCCCCGCGGCGTGCCCCAGATCGAGGTTACCTTCTCCATCGACGCCAACGGCATCGTGAACGTGTCCGCCAAGGACAAGGGCACCGGCCGTGAGCAGAAGATCACCATCACCGCCTCCACCAACCTGTCCGAGGAGGAGATCAACCAGCGCGTGGCCGAGGCCGAGCAGTACGCCGAGCAGGACAAGAAGCGCAAGGAAGAGGTCGAGACCCTCAACCAGGCTGACCACATGGTGTACGAGATGGAGAAGCAGCTGCGCGAGAACGGCGACAAGCTCTCCGACGAGGACAAGGCGACCATCGAGAGCGAGATCGCGTCCTTCAAGTCCGTGCGCGAGGGCGGCAACGCCGAGGCCATCAAGGCTGCCATGCAGGAGATGACCCAGAAGGTCTACGCCATCTTCGGCAAGCTCTACCAGCAGCAGGCTCCCGAGGGCGCGGCCCCCGATATGGGCGGCTACCAGCAGAACGCTGACGGCGCTTACGACGCGGAGTAATCTCAGCTTCATTCACCGGGTGCGTCCTGACCGGCGCGCCCGGTATTTCCCGGTTTATGGGCGGGGACTCCCCATGGAAGGGAGCCCCCTGCTGCGATAACCTGTACGAGGTGAAACAGAGTGGCAGAAAAAAGAGACTACTATGAGGTTCTGGGCGTGTCAAAGGGAGCCACGGAGGACGAGATCAAGCGCGCCTTCCGCCGCAAGGCCAAGGAATGCCATCCCGACCTGCACCCGGACGACAAGGAGGCCGAGGCCCGCTTCAAGGAGCTGAATGAGGCCAACGAGGTGCTGACCGACCCGGATAAGCGCGCCCGCTACGATCAGTTCGGCTTCAATGACCCCGTGGCGGGGGGCAATCCCTTCGGGGGCGGCAACCCCTTTGGGGGCATGGACTTCGGTGGGATGGGCGGCATGGGCGACATCCTCGACCAGATCTTCGGCGGGATGGGCGGCATGGGCGGACGCACCCGCCGCAACGTCCCGCGCAAGGGCGGCGATGTGCAGGCCGAGCTGCTGCTGGACTTCCGCGAGGCCTGCCTGGGCTGCAAGAAGACGATCTACTTCTTCCGCCGCAAGCAGTGCGCCACCTGCGGCGGCTCCGGCGCAAAGCCCGGCACCCAGCCGGTGACCTGCGCCACCTGTAAGGGCTCCGGTCAGGTGCGTCAGAACGCGGGCTTCACCACCGTGGTGACCACCTGCCCCACCTGCGGCGGCTCCGGCAAGACGATCAAGGACAAGTGCACCTCCTGCGCTGGCCGCGGCATGACCCGCGTGCGCGAGACGCTGGAGATCGACGTGCCCGCCGGTGTGGACGAGGGTAATGTGCTGCCCAAGCGCGGCATGGGCGATCCTGGCGAAAACGGCGGCCCCAACGGCGATCTGCTGATCTACTTCCGCGTGCGGGAGCATCCGCTGTTCCAGCGCGACGGCAGCAACCTGTTCATGGAGGTGCCCATTTCCTTCACCCAGGCGGCCATGGGCGCGGAGTTCGATATTGCCACGCTGACCGGCGCGCGCAAGATCGTCATCCCCGAGGGTACCCAGCCCGGCACGGAGTTCCGCCTGAAGGGCGAGGGCGTGGCCAACGTCCAGACCGGCCGCAAGGGCGACCTGATCTACCGCGTGACGGTGGAGATCCCCGCCAAGCTGAACGAGAAGCAGCGCGAGCTGCTGCGCCAGTTTGACGAGGTCAGCAGCGAAAAGGACTACCGCAAGCGCAAGGGCTTCCTGGATAAGCTCAGGGGCATGTTCAGCGGCAACGGCTGACGCGGTATGAAATTGTAAAATTTTGCGGCAAGGCAGGAGATAACGGCCTTGCCGCAGAATTGATTTTGCAAGGTTGTATGCAACCAAAGAAACGAAGGGAGACTGACACAATGACCATGAAGAAGCTTGTGCTGCTTCTGTGCCTGGCCCTGAGCCTGGTGCTGGCGACGGCTGGCCTGGCGGACGAGGTTCCTGCGGGCCTGATCGGCGAGTGGGAGATGGCAGGCGGCCCGGTGGATGGGATGAGCTTTGGCTTCATCTTCACCGAGACTGAGATGACCATGACCATGACCGCGTATGGCGAGACCCAGAGCGAAACGATGGCCTACGTCATCGAGGGCGACTGCATCGTGGCCGAGGGCGAGCCTGAAAAGTTCGTGCTGGATGGCGACACCCTGACCATCGGCGATGAGGACTACGCCCTGACCTTCACCCGCAAGGGTGCGGCTCCTGCGGCGAGCACGGTTCCTGCTGGCCTGATCGGCGAGTGGGAGATGACCGGCACGGAAGGTGTGGACTACTGGGATGAGGACGAGAGCGCCGGCATCATCTTCACCGAGACCACGATGACGATGCTGGAGGATGGCGAGGGCTACGACATGCCCTACACCGTCAACGGCGAGTACATCGTGGCCAACGGCGTTTCCGTCCGCTTTGTGCTGGATGGCGATACCTTCAAGATGTACAATGGCAACGAGGGCCTGATCTTCACCCGTAAGGGCGCGGCTCCTGACGCTTCCGTCCTGCTGGGCGAGTGGAAGCTGCTGGGCCCGGTGGACGAGGCATCTCAGACCTGGATGCCTGAGGGCTACGAGGCCTACTTCATCTTCACCGAGACGGAGATGTCCGCGAAGGTCGTCTTCAACGGCGAGGAGCAGACCAACTCTGCGGAGTACACCGTGGAAGGCAACCGCCTCGTGCAGGACGTGAGCGACATGACCTGGGCGATGGACGGCGAGTACCTCATCCTGACGGAGGATGGCGTGAGCCTGCGCTTCGAGCGCGTGTCCAACGGCATCGTGGGCGAGTGGGATGTCGTGGAGTTCATTGGCCAGGAAGAGGCTGCTCAGAGCATGGAGATGATCAAGGCGCTGGGCGGCTCTGTGAAGATCATCTTCACCGAGACCGAGATGACCCTGCGCATGAGCTTCATGGGCGAGAACATGGATGAGACCACCCCCTACACCATCGTTGGCAACGAGATCGTGGCCGATGGCGAGGGCGTGCCCTTTGTGCTGGAGGGCGACCGCCTGACCATCTCTGACGGCGAGATCGGCTTTGTGCTGGTGCGCGCGGGCACGGAGGCTGAGGCGACCGAGGCTGAACCCATCGAGACTCCCAGCAAGACCGGCGTGACCAGCCCCATCGGCGAGTGGACGCTGGTTGCCATGACCGGCAGCGAAGAGGCTGAGCAGATGTGGCAGATGATGAAGGGCTTGGGTGGCTCCATCACCCTGACCGTGACCGAGAACACTGCGCTCCTGACCATGACCCTCATGGGCCAGAGCGAGACGGAGGAGACTCCCTGCACGGTGAACGGCAACGTTGTCACCCTGGAGGGCGGCAGCACCATCGTGCTGGAGAACGACCAGCTCATCATGACCGAGGACGGCATGTCCATGGTGTTTGAGCAGAAGTAATCCCCCAAAACAATGGCCCCTGCAGTGCGGCACGAACCGCTCCTGCAGGGGCTTTTTCATGTCAGTCGAGGAAGTCCTCGCGCAGATGGACGTTGAAGTCGCGGGCGATGGCGCGCAGCTCGTCGTCCTGGATGGTGGAGAGCTCCGGCAGGCCGGTGGACTTGGCAAGCACCCAGATCTCCGCGGCCTTTTCGATCGTGTGCATCAGGCCGAAGGTGATGTCAAAGTCGGGGCCGGAGGCAAACAGGCCGTGATGGGCCCAGACTGCTGCGTCGAACTCCTCCATCTTCTTGCAGGTGGCCAGGGCGATGTCCGCGCCGCCGGGTACCATCCACGGCACCACGCCCACGCCGCCGGGGAACACCACGGGGCACTCGGTGGCGCTCTTCCACAGCGCGCGGGTGAAGTCGCGGTCGGTCAGGGGCAGCACGAAGGTCATGGCGATGATGTTCGCTGGATGCGCGTGGTAGATGACGCGGTGCTCGCCGTTCGTGGCCCTGGCGCGGACGCAGTGGTTCATGTAGTGGCTGGGGAACTCGCTCGTGGGCTTGCCGCCGTTTTTGAGGCCCCAGCGGATGCGGTAGGAATCGCCCTTGTCGTTGATTTCGACCACGCAGATGCTGTCCTCCGGGTCGGTGATGACATTGCGGAAGAACTTGCCGCTGCCGGTGGACAGAAAGTAGCTGCCCGCCAGGTTCTCGCCGGTCACGCCCATGGCGACCCAGGGACGGGGCTGTGCGTCGAAGAAGGGGGTCATTTCGGCGACTTCCGCGTCCGTCAGGCGATAGGTGAGGTTGCCGCCGTTGCGCTCGTGCCAGCCCTGATGCCAGCCGTCGTCAGCCATGCGGATGTATTTCTGCACGATGGAGATGTCAAGCATGCCCATAGGTTTATCCTCCTGTAAAATCAAGTAGCAAAGGAGCAGAAATAAGGGTTAAGGGCCGATGGCCCTTACGGGGGTGGAGGGGCCGCGGAGGCCCCTCCCCGTCGGAGACCTCCGGGCCGCAGTCCGAAAACCTCCACGCGCCTTTCGCGGAATCTCCGATTCCGCTGAAACAGCTCACGCAGCCGCAAAGGAAAGGACAGAGCTTTCACTAACAAACAGCCGCAAAGGAGCCAGCGCGTTTACATTGGAACATGTCAGGTGTCGGGACAAGGGTCTTTTCTTTTGGAGCTGTGCGAGCTGTTTCTCGAATCCTTTGGATTCTCGAAAGGCGCGTGCCTCTTTGCGCTGAGGCGCGGAGGCCTCCGGCGGGGAGGGGCACTCGCCCCTTGACCCTTATTGTCTCTTCCCTTGTTAGATGCGCTTCAGCTGGACTTCCTTCTCATAATCCAGCACCTTCTGGAACCACTGGCCGTCCTCAGGCTTGCCGCA
>JBGVOA010000341.1:0-3135 GCA_045126095.1 Christensenellales bacterium
ACGAGGCCCTCCACACCCCCGGCGGCGTGCTGATGTAAGGCATCCCCGAGTTCAGCCTGCCCAAGGCCCTGGTGCATTAGGAGATAGACAACATCCGCGCCCTGGGCGTGAAGATCGTCACCAACGCCGTCGTGGGCCGCGCCCTCACGGTGGATGAGCTGCTGAACGATGAAAAGTTCGACGCGGTCTTCGTCGGCTCCGGCGCGGGTCTGCCGAATTTCCAGAAGATCCCCGGAGAGAGCCTGTGTGGCGTGTACTCCGCCAATGAGTTCCTCACCCGCATCAACCTGATGAAGGCCTACACCTTCCCCCAGGCGGATACTCCGGTGAAGGTCGGCAGCAGGGTGGCTGTCATTGGCGGCGGCAACGTCGCCATGGACGCGGCCCGCTGCGCCAAGCGTCTGGGCGCGGAGGTCTCCATCGTGTACCGCCGCTCCGAGGCGGAAATGCCCGCCCGAGCCGAGGAAGTCCACCATGCCAAGGAAGAGGGCGTCAACTTCCTGATGCTCACCAACCCCACCGCCATCAAGGGCGACGAGAACGGCTTCGTGTCCGCGATGACCTGCGTGAAGATGGAGCTGGGCGAGCCGGATGCCAAGGGCCGCCGCCGTCCGGTTGCCATTGAGGGCAGCGAATTCGACCTGCCCGTCGAAACCGTCATCGTGGCCATCGGCAACAGCCCCAATCCCCTTATCAAGAAGACCACGCCTGACCTTCCCACCGAGACCTGGGGCGGCATCACCACCGACGACATGGGCCGCTGCGGCAAGCTCCACGTCTACGCCGGCGGAGACGCGGTCACCGGCGCGGCCACCGTCATCCTCGCCATGGGCGCGGGCAAGAAGGCCGCGAAGGCGATCATCGAGGATCACCAGTAAAACTGCATCACAAAAGGGGACGACCTGCTGAAGGCCGTCCCCTTTGCGGTTGTGTTATTTGTCGTCCCGGATCCACTGCTCCCAGACGTCCGGCTGGTAGCCGATGGTCACCTTGCTGCCGTTGCGCACGATGGGCGCGCGCAGCAGCCAGGGGTTCTCGATGAAGTAGTTCATCAGGTGGCTTTCGATGCTGTTGTAGCTGGCGGGGTGGGCAGCAACCTTCTTGTCCTCCTTGTCCAGGAGGGCCTCCATGCCGATGCCGCGGGCGAAAACCTGCAGCTCGCGCTCGCCCAGCTTGTGCTTCTTCAGGTCCATCACCTGCACCTTGATGCGGCGTTCCTTGAAGAACCGTTCGGCCTTCTGCACATCGAAGTTCTTCTTGCTGATGTAAAGCTGGATGTTCAATGCCTGCGCCCCCTTACGTCGTCGCCCAGGAATTGCAGCAGCATGCACTGGCCCGGGTTGTTCAGCAGCCGGGAGGCGATGCGCTCGGTGTAGCGGCGGCGGATTTCGTCCTCCATCAGGTTGGTGGAGATCACCGTGGCCTTACCGCGCTGCTGCCGCTCGTTGATGAGGTTGAACCACTGGCTGATGGTGATGTTCTCCATCAGGGGCTCGGAGCCCATGTCGTCAATCATGACCACGTCCGCGTCCATCATGGCGTCCATGTCGGCGGTGTTGCCGGAGAAATACGCCTTGCGGGAGATGTCCAGGAAGCGATAGGCGCTGATGAGCATCACGCTGAAGCCGCGCTGCAGAAGCACCTTGGCCATCGCGTGCATCAGGTAGGTCTTGCCCAGGCCGCTCTGGCCCATCATGAACACGTCCTTCGCCGAAACCGCGGGGTACTTGCAGGCCCACTCCTGGCACTTGCTGCGGAAGACGTTCATCAGCTCCCGCTGAGAATAGGTTTTGCCGGGCAGCTTCTCGGGGGAGAAGAGGTTCAGGTCGAAGCGCTCAAAGCTCTGCTCGGCGTTTTCGCCCAGGCCCACCTGACGGTACAGCCGGGTGTAGAAGGCCGTGCGCAGGCATTCGCACTGCTCGCGGATGGGGTCGCCCACATAGCCGGTATCCTGGCAGACGGGGCAGCGATAAACGGGATCAAGGTAGGTCTCGGGGTATCCGTGCTGCTGGAGCAGGCTGGCGGCGCGCCGGTTGAGCACGTCCATGCGGGCGGGGATGTCGTCCGCTGCCGATATGCCCTGCAAAATGCCCCGCAGGCCGGAGAAGATCAGCTCCTGCCGGGCCGAAATGATTTCGCCCAGCTCCGGGCAGGCGCGGACGGCCTCCTCACGGCGGCGGGCCTCCTCGGCCTGGTTCTGCTGCCGCCGGTTTTCGTACTCCGTCAGCAGCTCCTGCATGATGGCCTTACGCATTGCCGTTTTCCTCCTGCCACTGCTTCATCATCGCGTCCACCGCATCCTCGGTGTGGACGTATTCGCGCTGGGTGTACTGCTGCTGCTCCACGGTCTTGGGGCCGCGGGGCGCGGGACGGGCTGCTTCCGTCCTGGCGGAGGCCTGCTGCTGGAAGCTCTCGTGCTCCTTCTGGGCGGCCTCCAGGGTGCGGATGCCCTTTGTGTTGTAGCTTTCCAGGATGCGGTCGAGGTAGCCCAGGGGGCGATCCTTGCCGATGGCCCAGGCGGCGCACTGGGTCACGAAGGTCTCGTCGAAGCCCCACTCGTCCAGCCACTTGGCGGCGATGCGCCGGTCGGCGGCGTTGGGCTTTGCGCCTGCCATGCCCGTCTGCTCGTAGAGCACGCGCAGGAACTCATTTTGATGGTTGATTTTCTGCATGTAGGCGCGGATTCCCTCGGCGGTTTGCAGGCCGTTGCGCTTCCAGTTGCGCAGGGTCGTCATCACCTCGTCCAGGGTGGTCACGCCGTGGCGGGAGCATTCCTGGCCGGCCATGAGGATGATCGCGTCGGGATACAGGGCGCGCATGTCCTCATACACGCTCATGGTGCCTGCGTTGATGGCCGCCGTGGGCAAGCTGAGCACATTCAGCAGGGCCTTGAGGGGTGCGGCTGCGTCCTTCTCCTCGGCGAAGGCGTCGGCGACCTTCTGCACGCGGCCCGTCTCCGTCCGCTTCTGGTAAAGGCGGGCCAGGATGCCGTCCAGGTATTTGAAATTCGGGTCGCCCTTGGTCGTTTCCACGCAGGCGGCCAGCACGTCCTCCTGGGTGAAGCGCCATTCCAGCGTCCACTTGCGGTACAGGTCAAGCTCGTCCTCCGAGGGGTTGCGGCGCTTGCCCATGCGG
>JBGVOA010000342.1:0-5035 GCA_045126095.1 Christensenellales bacterium
TACCGTCTCTTCTGCCTGCAGAGCCACTACCGCCAGAATCTGGTGTTCTCCTGGGAAAACCTCGATAACGCTGCTGGCACCTACCAGAAGCTGCTGAACCGCATCGCTGCACTCAAGCCCGACGATTCCAAGCAGCCCGACCTGGAGGCTGCCAAGCGCTATCAGGAGAAGTTCCTGAAGGCGCTGACCACCGACCTGAACACCTCCCTGTGCGTCACCTGCCTGTACGATGTGCTCAAGGGCCGCGATATCGACGATGTGACGAAGCTGTACCTGCTGGGCGACTTCGACCGTGTGCTGTCGCTGAACCTGCTGGAGGCTGCTGCGAAGGTTCGTGCCGCCAATGCCACGGCTACGGCCACGGCCGCCGGTGCGGGTGAATATGCCATCACCGGCCCTGCGGACGCATCCGAAGAGGAAGTCGCGAAAGTGACCGCGCTGCTGACTGCCCGTTACGAGGCCCGCAAGGCCAAGAATTGGGCCGAGTCCGATCGCATCCGCGACGAGCTTGCCGCAATGGGCGTGGTCGTCAAGGATTCCAAGGATGGCGCGGTGTGGAGCCGGGCCTGAAAATGACATAGGAAAGCCGCCCTGTTCCGCAATGGAGCAGGGCGGTTGTTGGTATAGGATTTACAGGTACAGCGGGCGGCCCTTGGCGTCCTCAACGCCGGAGAAACGGTAGAAGAAGCTGTTGATCACGTCGCGCCATTCGCGGGCATTGCGCTTCTGGCGGCTCATGCGCTCCATAACAAGCGCTTTGTCGGCTTCCGGCAGGGGCAGGGAGGCCAGCTTCTGCTCGGCAGCCTCCACCCACTCGTAACCCTCAAAATGGTCGTCGTAGATGCGCTGGATGAGCGTCCTGCCGTCGCGCATAACGTAATCGTAGCGAAGGCGGTGGAACCAGAGCAGCAGCTCATCCGGGCAGGTGTCGAGGTTGCTGTAGCGGTCGCGGAGTTCAGCGGGATACTGCTCTGCGTAGCCGGTGCCGGAGGCGGTGCGGTCGATGCCTACCGCGTCGCGGCTGGCGCGGTGGTAGGTGCCCCAGGCCTGGTACTCGTAGCCGTCGGGGCTGGGGCCGTAATGCTCGTGGGGCACGACCATCCAGCAAACGCCCAGGGGCGCGGTGTACTTTTCGTATGCGCTGCGGCTTTCCAGGAGGACGTCCACCAGGGTGTCCTCATCCGTCAGCGCCAAACCGTAGGTCAGGCGGGCCCACAGGCGGGCGATTCCCTCTGGTTCAGCGTAGTCAGGGTTCCAGCTGAGCAGGCCGTAACCGAACATGTTCACCGCTGCGAAGGGATGCCCGAAGATGCACGCGTCGCGCCCGAGGTTGGAGACGGCGGCCATGGCCATCACCGTGTCGCTGCCCAGGTCGGCCATGACCTCCTGCCACATGCCCATCATTGCGTAGATGTCAATCTGATGGCCGGTGTACTCCTGCGCCAGCTGCCACTCGATGGCCAGGTTCGTCTTCGGCATGGCCAGCAGGGTCGGGGAGACAGGCTCGCGCACCTGGAAGTCGAAGGGGCCGTTCTTGACCTGCAAAATCACGTTGTCGTCGAACTGGCCGTCCAGGTACACATAGTGATGGTAGGCGGCCATGGGGCGGTCGGTGACCTGATCGCGCCAGTCCTGCTGGCAGTTGTAGACGAAGCAGCGCCACACCAGCTTACCGCCATGGGGCGCCAAAGCGCGGGCGAGCATGTTCGCGCCCTCGGCGTGATTGCGGCCATAGGTGAAGGGGCCGGGCCGGTGCTCGCTGTCCGCCTTGACGAGGAAACCCGCCAGATCGGGGATGGCGGCATAGACCACCTTGCACTGCTCCGTCCACCAGGCCTGCACGCGCTCATCCAGCGGATCGGCGGTGTCAATGCCGTGGCGCATCGGCTGTGCGTAGTCGATGGAGACCATCAGCTTCACGCCGAAGGGGCGGAAGATCGCCGCGACCTCCGCCAGCTGGGGGAGCCAATCCTCGATGAGCCGGTGCGCGGGGTTGCGAACGTTGACGTTGTTGATGCACAGCACGTTCAGGCCCACGGAGGCCATCAGACGGGCGAGGCCGCGCAGTCGGACGGGGTCATAATCGAACCTGCCGCTCTCGAACATCAGGCTGCGGCCGGAGTAGCCGCGCTCGATGTCGCCGTCGGCGTTGTCCCAGTTGTTGACCATGCGCAGGGCGTACTTCGGCTGCTGCGTGTTGTCCACGGGGAGCTTCTCGCCGGCGGCAAGGCTCATCAGCAGACGGTACGCGCCGTAGAGCAGGCCGCGCTGTCCGCCGGTGATGGTGACGGCGTTGCCCTCACGGTGGAGGGCGAAGGATTCGTCCTGCGCGTCATCGACGACGAGGTCAACCGTCACGCCGGGAGCGATGGCAGGCAGCGCCTGATCCAGCTCGAACCGGGCCACCTGTGCAGGCGTGGTCACTTCGGCAGGCACTTCGGCCGTCAGGAAGGGGAGCCAGTAGCGGAAATCTGTATGCATAAGGCGGGAACCTCCTGTCTGTTTTCGTATACAGGCATTATATCATGGCGGATGGCGGCGGACAAGCGCGTTTGCAAACTGCGGCAAGATTTGCGAAGAAACGGGCAACAGACGCGCAGGGTGCTGACAGGAATCGGTCTGTGAAATGTCGAAAGGGAATATCAAAACCTGCGCAAAGGAGATGAGCGCATGAGCTTTGAACTGAACCATGCTTGTGAGGGTGTGACGCACATCCGCGACTGCATGGGCGTTTGTATGACGCTGATCGAGGGAGATAAGGCCGCGCTGCTGGTGGATACCGGCTACGGGGTGGAGGATGTGGCAGCTTTCGCGGCCACGCTGACGGATAAACCGCTCACCGTCCTGCTGACCCACAACCATCATGACCACGCCTTAGGCGCGCGCTGGTTTGACAAAACCGTGATGATGCCGGCTGACCAGGCGGAATGGCCGGTTTTTACCGGGGAAGCAAAGCGACGCGTGGTATTCGGGCAGGCGCAGTCAAAAGGCTTGCCGGTGACGGAGTTGGACTTTCTGGCGGGCGATTGCCGCATGCCTTATGCCGTGCATGGCGGTGAGATTGACCTGGGCGGCCTGACGGTGGAGATTATCCCGTGTCCTGGCCACACGCCGGGCTCCTGTGTGGTGTTTGTGCCTCAGCGTGAGCTGCTGCTGACCGGCGACGACTGGAACCCCTGCACATGGCTGTTCTTTGAGGCTGCGCTGGGCGTGAAGCAATACCGGGAGAACGTCCGCAGCCTGCAGGCTCTGCCTTTTCAGCATGTTTTGTGCAGCCATCAGCTTGATCTGTATCCGCGCAGTAAATTTGACGAATTCATGGACAATCTGACCGACGATGTGTTGGAGGTTGCTCAGCCTGTTACCATCGGTGGTTATGGGCATATCGATACCCGTCAGGCAAATGTCGCTGACGGGCAGATCCTCGTATTTGACTGGGCCAAGGCTCAGCTGGATTGAACGAAAGAGAGGGAGCCGCATGAAGCATATCAATATCACCATCACTCCTGACAGCCGGGCAACCTTCAACAACAACGCTGCTTTCTGCGTCGGTACGGGCCGCATGGGCCTGGCGCTGCAGCAGGAGTACCAGGAGCAGCTGGCCATGGCGCAGGCGGAGTGCCATTTCAAGCACATCCGCGGCCACGGCCTCTTCAGCGACGACATGGCGATCTACCAGTGTCATCGCGAGCCTGATGGCACCGAGCGCATCAGTTACAACTTCACCTATCTTGACCGCGTCATGGATTACTATCGAGCCAACGGCATGAAGCCGTTCCTGGAGCTTGGCTTCATGCCGGAGAAAATGGCCAGCGGCACGCAGACGATCTTCTACTGGAAGGGCAACACCACCCCGCCCGCCGATCATCAGAAGTGGGCTGACATGATCAAGGCAACGCTGCGCCACCTGGCCGATCGCTACGGCGAGGAGGAAGTGGCCACCTGGCCCTGCGAGGTCTGGAACGAGCCGAACCTGCCCGGCTTCTGGGAGCACGCGGACGAGGCGAAGTATCATGAGCTCTACGCCGTCTCTGCCCGTGCGGTGAAGGAGGCGCTGCCGAAGATGCGAGTGGGCGGCCCTGCGGTCTGCGGCGGCTCTACCACGCCGGACTGGATCCGCAATTTCCTGACCTTCTGCCGGGATAACAAGCTCCCGCTGGACTTTGTGACCCGCCACGCCTACATGGGCGAAACGCCGGAAAGGCGCGGCCGTTACCTCTACCACACCATGCGCACGGTGGAGTCCATCGCAGAGGAGATGCAGGGCACCCGAGACATCATTGACAGCTTCCCGGAATACGCGGGGATGGAGATGCATATCACGGAATTCAACACGTCCTACCACCCCTTCTGCCTGATCCATGACACGAACCTGAATGCCGCCTATATCGCGGGTCTTCTTGCACGCCTGGGCGACATGTGCGCCAGCTACTCCTACTGGACCTTCGGCGATGTGTTCGAGGAGCAAGGCGTTCCCTCGCGGCCCTTCCACGGCGGCTTCGGCATGATCGCCAATGGGCTGATCGCCAAGCCCACGCTGTGGACGTTTGCGTTCTTCAATAACCTCAAGGGCGAGTGCGTCCACCGGGATGAGAACGTGGTTCTGATGAAGAAGCCTGACGGTACCTACGAGGGTGTGGCCTGGAATCTCTGCCGCGAGGAGCGTGCGGAGCTGAACATCGACCTGACGCTGCCCCTGCCCGCGCGCGCTGTGCTCATGACCGAAACGGTGGACGAGGTGGTTTGCAACCCCGTCAAGAGTTGGCATGAGATGGGCGAGCCTGCCTCCCTGACCGCAGCGCAGCTGAAGTTCCTGCGTCAGGCTGGTCAGCCGCTGTGTGAAACGGCGCTGCTGGAGCAGGCGGAGCGGGTGACGCTGATGCTGCGGGAGAATGCGGTCGTCCGCTTCAACATTGCCGCCAGCCCCGAGGATTCCGACTATGCCTACGACTACGAATGGTATCGCCAGCATAGCTGACGGAACGCGAAAGGCCGCGCTTCCCACACACGGGAGGCGCGGCCTCTTTTGTTTGTG
>JBGVOA010000343.1:0-2256 GCA_045126095.1 Christensenellales bacterium
CATCATCCGGGCCGAGGAAGGCCAGGTAGGCTGACCGCTCATCATCGATGATGAGGACCTCCTTCTGCGGCCAGGTCTGCTGGATGATGTCCTTCATGCCCTTGGTCGCGCCCACGCAGTCGCCGTCCACGCGGACGTGGCGGAACAGCAGGATGCGGTCATAGGCACGCAGCTTTTCGTAAATCTGCGTCATAATCTCCATGCTCATGCATCTTCTCCTCCCATCATCGCATCCAGGTCCGCCAGCATGGCCATCACTTCGTCGCGGTCACGCAGGGTTGCGCCGCTGGCCTTGGCGTGTCCGCCGCCGCCATACTTAACGGCGATGGGGTTGATGTTGAAACGGCTGGAGCGCAGCTCGCACAGCACCCCTTTGTCCGTTTCGGTGAAATTGGCCCAGATGTCCACGCCGCGGATGTCGCTCATGGTGCTCACCATGCCGCGGGACACGCCGAAGAGATCAGAATCCAGCTCCTCCAGCTCCTCCCTGGTGGTGTAGATATACGCCACATTCTTCTGCGTGAATCGGATCTTCAGCACAAACTGCGCGCGCAGCTTCATCATGGCATAATCCGTGGCATAGAGGCAGCGGTAGATCTCGTTCGTATCGACGGGCTGCCCCAGCAGGAAGGAAGCCAGCTGATGCGTGCGGGCGGAGGTCGCATCGTAGCGGAAGCGCCCGGAATCGGTGATCATGCCAGTGTAGAGCGCCGTGGCTGCCGTCAGCGTCAGAGGCAGTCCGCATTCCTTTGCAAAGGCGGTCACCATGCCGCAGCAGCTCTCAAAGGAGCTATCCGCCACCTCGGTATCGCAGATCTGCTCACAGAAGAGGTGGTGGTCGATGCGGACGGTCTCCTTGGCGCGGGTATAGCGGTCGTCACTGATGAGCTTGCGGGCGGAGGTGTCCAGCACGATGGCCAGCGCGCCCTCGTAGTCCGCGTCGTCCACCGTGTCCATCACCGAATCGGGCATGAACGCATAGCGGCCAGCCTCGTCGCCCGCCATCAGCACCCGCTTTTCCGGGAAGCTCTCCAGGATGATGTGCTTCATGCCGATCTGGCTGCCCAGCGCGTCGCCATCGGGATTGGTGTGCCGGTGGATGATGATCGTGGGATAGGCTTTGATTTTCTCCAGTACCTGTTCAAACATGGTCGAATCCTCGCATTTCTTGTAATGCTCCCATTATACCAGATTTCGACGATGTTGACAACGCCCCGGCCACTGAATTTCATCACCTGGAATAAGGGCAGTGCGCCTTTCATATACTGTTGAATGCCCCGATAACACCTCTGACGAGAAAATACGAAAAAAAAACGCAGAAAATTTGAATTTGCTCTTTCCCTCAGAGCGAATTTGTATTATAATGCTGAGGTAAAAGGGTTATTCGGCCCGCGTGCCGTTACCAGTCCGCACAGCTACTGTGCAGGCATATGAGGAGTGTTAAGTATGAGCCGCATGCTTGGTACTGTTTCCATGGGCGTCCGCGCCCCCATTATCCGCGAGGGCGACAACCTGGCCGCCATCGTGACCGATTGCGTTGCCGCTGCCATCGCCAATGGCGAGATCAAGCCCCGCGATCGTGACATCGTCTGCATGACCGAGGCCATCGTGGCCCGCGCCCAGGGCAATTATGCCTCTGTAGACAACATTGCTGACGACGTACGCGCGAAGCTGGGCGGCGAAACCGTGGGCGTCATCTTCCCGATCCTCTCCCGCAACCGCTTTGCGATCTGCCTGCGCGGCATCGCTTCCGGCGCGAAGAAGGTCGTGCTGATGCTCTCCTACCCCTCTGACGAGGTTGGCAACCACCTCATCGACTGGGATCTGATGGACAAGAACAATGTCGATCCCTACCGCGATGTGCTGAGCCTGGAGAAGTACCGCGAGTATTTCGGCTATGTCAAGCATCCCTTCACCGGCGTGGACTATGTGGAATACTACTCCAACCTGATTCGCGAGATGGGCGCTGAGGTGGAGGTCGTTTTTGCCAACGATCCCCGCGCGATCCTCGCCTACACCAAGAATGTGCTGACCTGCGACATCCACACCCGCATGCGCACCAAGCGCCTGCTGCGTGACGCCGGCGCTGAGCGCGTCTACGGCCTGGACGACATCATGACCGCCTCCGTGGACGGCAGCGGCTGCAACGAGCGCTATGGTCTGCTGGGCTCCAACAAGGCCACGGAGAACACCGTCAAGCTCTTCCCCCGCGAGTGCCAGGGCCTGGTGGAAGACATCCAGGAGCGTCTGCTGACC
>JBGVOA010000344.1:0-3204 GCA_045126095.1 Christensenellales bacterium
CTCGGACTCGCGACCTCCACCTTGGCAAGGTGGCGCTCTACCAACTGAGCTACTACCGCATCTGTGAGGGGCTTGCGCCCTTCTATGGAAAGAAGGTTGATCCTTCGGATTTTTGCTGGAGCGGGTGACGGGAATCGGACCCGCGTAGCCAGCTTGGAAGGCTGGAGCTCTGCCATTGAGCTACACCCGCAAGAAGAGCGGTAGACGATGCTCGGACTCGCGACCTCCACCTTGGCAAGGTGGCGCTCTACCAACTGAGCTACTACCGCATGTTGGGTGTTGGGGGAAAAGTGCGGGCGAAGAGACTCGAACTCTTACACCGAAGTACCAGATCCTAAGTCTGGCGCGTCTGCCATTCCGCCACGCCCGCACGTGCAAGACCTGAGCCGAAGGCAGATGGGAATGACCCATTGGAGATTCGAACTCCAGACACCTTGATTAAAAGTCAAGTGCTCTGCCGACTGAGCTAATGGGTCATACAGCTGGGGTGGCAGGGCTCGAACCTGCGCGTGCGGGAGTCAAAGTCCCGTGCCTTACCACTTGGCTACACCCCATCGCAGGTTGGCACTGCCGCGTGTGCAGCAGACCGAAAGGAAAGAAAAAAGAGGGAGAATAGTGGGGCTCGAACCCACGACATCCAGAGCCACAATCTGGCGCTCTACCACTGAACTATATCCTCCACATTCGCGCGCCTGGAGGGGCTCGAACCCCCGACCCACGGCTTAGAAGGCCGTTGCTCTATCCGACTGAGCTACAGGCGCAAGCCGGTTTTCCAGGCTACAACCCCGAAAGGTAGTGGCGCTCAGCACCACATTCCCGTGTCGTGCTGACTTAATAGAGTATATCAGAACTCCCCGGTTTTGTCAACACCTTTTTTGAAATTTTCTTCTTTTCCTCACCACTTTTTCGGTTCCCAGCGGACGACCTCCCCTGCCAGCAGCGTTTTCTGCACATCGATCAGCCGCTGATTCCGGCTGCCGCAGAATTTCAGCTCCAGCGAGCGCTGTGCCTCCACAAAGGGGCCGTCCACCAGCACGTCCACCGCCCGCAGCAGGGCCAGCTTCTGTTCGTCGGCCTCCTGCTGGAGGGCCTCCCACGTCCAGCCGGTGTAGCACCACACGTTCAGATGCGCCGCGCGGGCCGCCTCGGCAATCTCACGGCAGGCCTCCGGCTGACAGAGCGGATCCCCGCCGGAAAGCGTCACGCCGTCCAGCAGCGGATTGGCCCGGATCGCTGCGATGATCGTCTCCGTTTCGACCTCCCGTCCGCCGGAAAAGTCGTGGCTCTCCGGATTGTGGCAGCCGGGGCAATGATGCGGACACCCCTGGGTGAACACGGCATAGCGGATGCCGGGGCCATCCACGATGGAGTCCTCCACCGTGCCGAAAATGCGGATCTTCATAACTTTTTTCTACCCCTTACCTGTATGAGACGGACTTGCCGTCCTCCCCGTCATCGGGGAAAATGATGATGAGCGTGCGGCCCCGCTGCAGCTCGATCTCCTGGCCATCCGGGCCATAGTAGACCGTGCGGGCGTCCATCGCGTCGCGCTTCCAGTAACCCTGCACATGCACGCCGCCCATGAAGAAATCTGCGTTGCCCTGGGCGGGCGCGCCGTTCTCGCCGATGACATAGGCCACGGGCTCCAGCTTGTTGTTGTGGTTGTACTCCACGCGGGTGAACTGCACGATGACATTGGCAAAGGCGATCGCGCCCTCCTCTGCGTCCCGATCCGCGTACCAGACGGAGCGATCCTGCCCCACATTGCGGATGTAGCCGCCCCACTCCTCGCGGTAGACCAGGCGGCTGGCGTAGTTGGCCGCGCCATCGCCCCAGCTGACGAAGACATAGCCCGCCTCGTCGCCCTGGGGAGCCTCATCCGTGAAGCGGAAGGCGTGGTTGGGTGCGACGTGGCTTTCGGGGACAAGCTCGCTCATGGCGGCGACGTTCGCATCCATATTGTAGGGGGACTTGAGGCGCTTGCGGGTGGTGTAGAGGTGCTTCCAGGCCGTGCCGCCGGCAGTTCCGGAGAACAGCACGCGCTTCTCCGTCGCGCCGGTCTTGCGGAACTCCGCCTTCACGTCGCTGCCGTCAACCTCCTGCTGACCGTAGTAAAGGAAGCCGCCATCCCACTCCTCGCGAATCCACACATGGCCCACGCGGGCGGAGCGGACATAGCCCACCGAGTCCGGAATCAGATCGGAGAATACGACGGTCATGCGGGTCGCTTCGTTGCGGGTCAGGGGCGTTTCGTAGAAGATATCGCCAAAGCTGACGCCCCAGGGTGCGCGCTCGCCCACGCCACCGGAGTCATTGCCGATCTGCACCAGCATGGGCAGGTAGCGCCCGGTGATGGCCAGGCCTGCGAAGCCCTCGAACTGCGGCAGATACGCCAGCGTACGGCCCGTGGTGGGGCTCACGCCCTCGGGCGTTGCGTTCAGCCCGACCTCCTGCAGCACGATGCCGCGCTCGGCCTTCGGGTCGATCACCGTGTCCGCCGCCGCAGACAGCAGCGCGCCCGTCATGAGCGCCACCGCCAGCACCGCCGCCAATATCTTGCGCATGTTGTTGTCCTCCGTCACACAGGCATCTCCACCTGCTCATCAATTCTCATTCCAACCCAAACCAGCCGTCATATTGTAGAGTGCAAAGCCGCGTATGTGCCACTCATCACCAGCAACAGAAGCCCATTCATGATACGCGGGCGGAATCCGGTTCATCGGTGCTCCTGGCATATATAGGATGAATGAATCCCCTGCATCAATGCCATAGGGACGACTGACCGTCACCAGCATCTCGTCACGAACGAATGTATCGCCCGGCACACCCTCTTGAACAAGCTCGCTAACAACGATACGGTATTCATAGTCGCTAATCCGCTCCGGAATCGACATTTGGCCAGCGAAGCAGCATTCCTGAAGCTCACCGCGAGGATATACATCCGCTCCGGCGTCCCAATCATGGTAATAGCCAATAAATGATCCATCCTCCATAACAGTCATTTCAGTTGACCATGCCCCTGCACCACTGCTGAAACACCAAACAGAAGGCATGCCCATTGGGAAATATCCGTTTGTCAGGACTACCGAAGCATTCCGATACTCCGCATCTGAGCAATTGCAATCCACATATGCCGCTGTCACCCAGCCTTCCAATCCTACCCATGAGTCAGGACTGCTTTCATGGGGGGTAATCACGCGAACT
>JBGVOA010000345.1:0-3267 GCA_045126095.1 Christensenellales bacterium
TGGAGCTGGGCGACGTTTTGTGGTATGTGGTGGAGACGGCGGCGGGGCTTGACCTGACACTGGAGGACATCGCGCGCATGAACATCGCGAAGCTGGAGAGGCGGTATCCGCAGGGATTTGACAGCGAGAGGAGCGTGAACAGGGATGAGTGAGCGGGAGAAGGTTATCAAGGGACTGGAGTGCTGCATTATACGCGATCCTGATGACAAGATGCGCTGCGGTGAATGCCCGTACAAGGAACCAGACACCTATTGCCTGAACAGGCTGAAAATGGACGCGCTCGACCTGCTGAACGCGAAGCCGCGCGTGATGACGCTGGAAGAAGTTAACGCATTAGATTGGGATTATTGCTATCTTGAGCAGGAACGACTTCCGGGCAATGAGTACAGAGGAATGCTTGGCAAATACATAATGACATGCGTGACTTGGCCTTCGATAACAGCGGCGA
Source organism: Christensenellales bacterium (assembly GCA_045126095.1). Taxonomy (GTDB): domain Bacteria; phylum Bacillota; class Clostridia; order Christensenellales; family Aristaeellaceae; genus UBA11524. Next base: position 449 of record JBGVOA010000345.1, read on the forward strand.
AAATATCGCAGGGCATGGACAACTACGGCAAGACATGGCGATGCTGGACATCCCGACCAGACGAGAAAGTGAGGGCTGAAACGCCGTGGCAATGACTTACGATAAGTGCCTGAAGCCGTGCCCGTTTTGCGGGGGAAAGGCGCTGGGGCCGACAGACGCATCGCCGCATATGATCACATGCGAAAGATGCGGCGCGAGCGTGAAGAGCTTTAAGTACGCCGGCGCGGGAGCCTATGAGGCAATCGTGAAATGGAACAAGCGCACGACAGACGAGGAGGCGCCCACCTGCGGCCCGGACTACTGCGAGCTGGAGGCCGACGATGAGTGACGCGAGGATCAACGCGCCGAGCGAGCAGGTCGAGCAGATGGCGCTGATGCGCTGGGCAGAGTATGAGAAGGGCGCGCACCCGGAGCTGAAGCTGCTGATGCACATACCGAACGGCGGGAGCCGCACAAAGGCCGAGGCCGGGCGATTCAAGGCGATGGGCGTGAAGCCCGGCGTGCCGGATTTGTTTTTGCCGGTGGCGCGGGGCGTGTATCACGGCCTGTGGATCGAGCTGAAACGCGCGGACGGCGGCAAGACGCAGGCGGCGCAGCGCGGCTGGATAGACGCGCTCAAGGCGCAGGGCTACATGGCGGGCGTGTGCCACGGATGGGTCGAGGCCAGCGAAACAATCATGAAATACCTGAATTTGCCGAAGGGGTGACGGGGATATGACGGACGAGCGGCGCGAGGCGATGCGGGCCGTGCGCGCGGTTTTGTGGCAATGGGGCCGCGCGGATCGGCACATCGCGGAGCTGCAGGAGGAGATCAAGCTCGCAGGCGCGCGCATGGAGGCGCTCTATAACGTGGGCGGCGTGCGCGCGATGGACGGACAGCCGCGCTCGACCGTTCCGGGCGATCCCGTTTATCGGGCCTATGAGAGCATCGAGCGCCAGCGCGAGCTGTTCCGGGCCGAGGTTGAGGCGTGCGAGGAGGAGACGCGGCGCGAGCAGGCGTTCAAGGCGGCAGTGGGCCGCGCGCTCAAGACGCTGCCGCACGCGCAGCGCGAGGTGATCACGATGCGCTACGGCAAGGGCGGGCACACGTGGCCCTACGTGGCCGTGATGCTGCAGATGAGCGAGAGCGGCGCGAAAAACCTCGACGCGCAGGCGTGCGCCGCGCTGGCGGGGATAATCACCGTTAGAAAATAATTTGGACGAATTTAGACGGCGAACGGTTTAGGATGGTAGCATGGGCGCAGCCGGTAAAGCGCGGCGGGGATAATGCCTCACAAAGAGCGTCGGAGGGGACGCGAGGCACCGCGGCGGGCACGGCGTGGAAACATGACCTCCGTCCACGCCGGAGCCGCGGGAATGGAGGACGGGATGGACGGCACACAAATAAGGCTTGACGAGATCGAGGAAGGCGCGGAGTACAAGGCGTTTGTCGAGAAATTCAAGCCGAAGAAGACCACGGATGACTGCTACACGCCGGAGAATATCTATCAGGTTGTGGCGGACTATGTGACGGAAACATACGGCGATAAGCAGCCGTTTGTTCGCCCGTTTTGGCCGGGCGGCGACTACGAGCGGGAGGAATACCCGGAAGGATGCGCCGTGGTCGACAATCCGCCATTCTCCATCCTGAGCCGGATCGTGAGCTTTTACCAGCGCCGGAAGATACGGTTTTTTCTGTTCGCGCCCACGCTCACGCTGTTCACGAGCTACGCAAGCGGGGCGTGTTTTGTGCCGTGCGGCGTGAGCATCACATACGCAAACGGCGCGGACGTGAACACCAGCTTTATCACCAACATGGACGACGCGCAGCTCGTGACCGCGCCGAGGCTTTACGAGGCGATCAAAGAGACGAATGACGCGAACGTGAAGGCCATGCGGAAAGAGCTGCCGAAATACAGTTACCCGGTTCATGTTTTGACGGCGGCGGCGGCTTATCAATACAGCCGTTACGGCATAGACTGGCGGCTGGAGAAAAGCGACTGCTGTTTCATCCGCACGCTCGACGCGCAGCGACAGGTCGGAAAAACAATTTTCGGAGGGGCGTTACTACTGAGCGAGCGTGCGGCGGCAGAGCGTGCGGCGGCAGAGCGTGCGGCGGCAGAGCGTGCGGCGGCAGAGCGTGCGGCGGCGCATAAATGGCAACTGAGCGACCGAGAAATGACGATGATCGAGATAATGAGCTGCAAGGCGTGATCTGACATAATGGCCGGGGTGTGAGAGCATCGGCGGGGCACCGAGTGCGAGGAAATGCCCGACTGTGAAAATGATGGAGGAGCTGGCCACTCCAACCCAAAGAGGCGGCAGGGCTTTGGGATTTCGCCCGGCGCGTCGAAGGGCTGCGCACCTGCGCGGCGTTTTGATGTAGGCGCGCCCGGCGAGTTTTGAGGAGGCAGGAAATGCCACACGACAGCCACTACAACGACCCGCGACACAAGGCATGGCGAGAGGCGGTGCTGCGGCGCGCGGGATACCTGTGCGAGGAGTGCAAGCGCTACGGGAGGACGGATAAAAACGGGCTGCCGGTCGCCGCGACGACCGCGCACCACATAAAGCACAGGGACGAATACCCGGAGCTGCAATACGACGTGACCAACGGGCTCGCACTTTGCGAGGCATGCCACAACAAAGCGCACCCGGAAAAGGGGAAACGGGGCAAATACTGGTATTGATCCGCGCGGAAACGCCGGGGAAAAACGGGGGAAATTCGGGGGAAACCTTCGAGACGCCGCGAGAGAGGCACGAGGGACGCGGAGGATTTGCGGGCATCGCGCGCGCATGCGGACAGAGGAAGGGACATCCCCCCCACCATGCCGGGCGGT
>JBGVOA010000346.1:0-3523 GCA_045126095.1 Christensenellales bacterium
GCGGTACACGGTGTTTGCTTCGGCCTGCTCCATGGAGGATGGCAGGATATGCCGGTAATTGCTTTCGCCAAAGAGCAACGCCCGCAGCCCTCTGTCCAACGCCGCAGGGATCTCCTGCTCTGGCTTCTGAATGATATGGCTGGTGATCGCCATATTCCCCAGCAAATCCTGCGTGAAACGAAGCGCTTCTTCCTGCATTCCCATCCCTCCTTGAGGCAATTATATAACAGAATTATTGATATCGCAACAAAAGAACAAATATTATACGATGATTTCCCAAGTTCATTCTACCACCACGATCTCCTGTCGCATTATAATGAAGTTAGTCTGTTTTTTCACAACCGACAGCAGAAAGGGGTATTTTCATGAGCAATCCTGCCATTCGTCCCTTTGGCGGACGCGACAAGCTGGGCTACATGCTGGGCAATGTGGCCAACGACTTCACTTTCATCTTTGCAAGCCTGTACCTGCAGGTCTTCTACACCGACGTGCTGGGCATCAATGCTGCGCTGGTGGGCACCATGTTCCTCATTGCCCGCATTGTGGATGCATTCACCGATACTGCAATGGGCCGCATTTGCGACAAGACCAAGGCCACCAAGAACGGTAAGTTCCGCCCCTGGCTGCTGCGTGCCTGTGGCCCTGTGGCGCTGGCTTCCTTCCTGATGTACCAGTCCTCTCTGGCCGGTGCATCCATGACGCTGAAGATCGTGTACATGTTTGTGACCTACCTGCTGTGGGGCAGCGTGTGCTACACCGCCATCAACATTCCCTACGGTTCCATGGCCTCTGTCATGAGCAACGAACCTGACCACCGTGCGTCCCTGTCCACCTTCCGTGGCGTGGGCTCCATGATTCCCCAGATTCTGGTGGGTGTGGTAGTGCCCATGTTCCTGTATACCACCATGGAGGACGGAACCAAGGTGGCCAATGCCTCTGCATTCCCGATCATCGCACTTGTCACCGCCATCCTGGCTGTGGTATGCTATATCGTGTGCTACTTCCTGTGCACCGAGCGCGTGAAGGTTTCTGAAAGCGCCAAGTCTGTCTCCTTTGGCGATACCATCAAAGCCCTGGCTGGTAACCGTGCGCTGATCGGCATCTCCCTGGTGTTCATCTGCTACCTGGGTGCTCAGATGCTCAACCAGACCATTAATAACTACATTTTCAAGGACTACTTCGGTGACACCATGGGCCTGTCCGTGATGAATGCCGCCGGTTTTGCTCCTGCGCTGCTCCTGGCTCCCTGTGCTGTACCGCTGGCCCGCAAGTTCGGTAAGAAGGAGCTGGGTATCTTCGCGGCCATCATGGGTACCGTGGCCTTCGGCGGCCTGTTCCTGCTGCCCACCCCCAATAAGTGGCTGTACACCATCGTCAACATTGTGGGCCGGCTGGGCTTCGGCCTGTTCAACCTGATCATCTGGGCCTTCGTGTCTGACGTCATTGATGATCAGGAGGTTCGCACCGGCAAGCGCGAGGACGGTACCATCTACGCTGTGTGTTCCTTCTCCCGCAAGCTGGGTCAGGCCATCGCTTCCGCCCTGGGCGGCTGGTCTCTGGGTTGGATCGGCTATGTGGAGGGCTCTCTCTCCGGCCAGACCGAGGCGGTGCGCAATGGCATCTACAACATCGCTACGCTGGTGCCCATGCTGCTGTACATCGCTGTGGGCCTGTGCCTGTTTGTCATCTACCCGCTGAGCAAGAAGAAGGTCAACGAGAACACTGCGACCCTCAAGGCTCGTCGCGGCGAATAATGGAGAAAACAATGAGAACGATTCTGAACCTGAATCAGGGCTGGTATTTCCACAAGAACACGACCGTCGTGCCTACCCGCCCGGCTGATGGTGAACTTCTGGACCTTCCCCACACCTGGAACGCCAAGGACGGTCAGGACGGCGGCAACGACTATTTCCGTGGCACATGTGCGTACTGCAAGACACTGAAGAAGGTCGACCTGCCCCAGGGCGTAAAGGTCTTCCTGGAGATCAACGGTGCCAGTTCTTCCGCTGATGTGTTCATGAACGGCAAGCGCCTGGCTCATCACGATGGCGGTTATTCCACCTGGCGGGTTGATCTGACCGCTTACCTGCGGGATGAAAATACCCTGGCCATCCTGGTAGACAACGCCCCCAACGAAACCGTGTATCCCCAGACGGCGGACTTCACCTTCTACGGCGGCCTGTACCGGAACGTGAATCTCATCTGCGTGCCGGAAACGCACTTCGACCTGAGCTACTGCGGCGGCAAGGGATTGCAGGTAACTCCCGTCATGAAGGGCACAGATGCCCAAGTAGATGTGAAAGCCTGGATCGAAGGCCGCAAATCCGGCGATGTGCTGAGCCTGTGCATCCGTGATGCAGAAGGTACTGTCGTTGCCGAACAGAGCAATTCCGGCGATGCTACGACGTTCACCTTGATCAACGCACACCTGTGGGATGGTTTGAAGGATCCCTACCTGTACAAGCTGGAGGCTACCATCCTGCGCGGTGGCACAGAGCTGGATCGCGTGTCTACCCGGTTTGGCTGCCGTTCCTTTGAGATCGACCCAGAGCGTGGCTTCATCCTCAACGGCAAGGAATATCCGTTGCGTGGTGTTTCCCGTCATCAGGATCGCTGGGGCATCGGCAACGCGCTGCTGCCCGAGCATCATAAGGAAGATATGGATCTGATCTGCGAGGTGGGCTTCAATACCATCCGTCTGGCTCATTACCAGCATGATCAGTATTTCTACGATCTGTGTGACGAGCGCGGCATGGTGGTTTGGGCAGAAATTCCCTACATTTCCCGCCACATGCCCGGCGGCCGCGAGAACACGCTGCAGCAGATGCGCGAACTGATCGTGCAGTGCTACAATCATCCTTCCATCGTGGTTTGGGGACTGTCGAACGAGATCACCATGGACGGCGCGAAGGATCCCGATATGCTGGACAACCATCGCGTGCTGAACGATCTCGTTCACGAGCTGGACAAGACTCGTCCCACCACCATGGCCTGCATCACCATGTGCGGCATGGATGAGGAGATTGTCCACATTGCTGACGTGGTGAGCTATAACCACTATTTCGGCTGGTACGGCGGATCCACGGCCGACAATGGCCCCTGGTTTGATGAATTCCATCGCAAATACTCTAAGCTACCCATTGGTTGCTCCGAGTACGGCTGCGAAGGTCTCGACTGGCACAACAGCAATCCGCAGCAGGGCGACTACTCCGAGGAGTACCAGGCTTACTACCATGAGGAGCTGATCAAGCAGTTCTTTACCCGCAAGTACCTGTGGGCTACCCATGTGTGGAACATGTTTGATTTCGGTGCGGACGCCCGTGCCGAGGGCGGCGAGAACGGTCAGAACCATAAAGGCCTCATCACCATTGACCGCCAATACAAGAAGGATGCTTTCTATGCCTACAAGGCCTGGCTGAGTGATGATCCCTTCGTGCACATCTGCGGTAAGCGCTATGTTGACCGCGTGGAGGATGTGACCCGTGTGACTGTCTACTCCAACCAGCCTGAAGTGGAGCTGATT
>JBGVOA010000347.1:0-8526 GCA_045126095.1 Christensenellales bacterium
CCTTTGTAAGCATACTTGCTACCACACAGCAAGATGCAAAAACCGCTATCCATGCATATGATCCGAAATTTGCATATCCCTCAGCAATCAACGAACAATCCAATCCAAAGTTATAGCTAAAATACTCTTCAATATTTCTCATGGGTGAAGATGCTATATCCGCGATCTCGTTTGTTATTCCTGCAAAATCAATTGACTGGGGAATAAAGCCACAAATCACGCTGGAAATCATTGACTTCCCATACATGTACGGTTCTAATGATGGATAAATCTGAAGATTTAGTACTAACGGGAAAAAGCTGAAACCTAAATCGCCAACAGTTCGAACCACTGCATCGAATAGACCAAGGCTATTGTACTCAGAACCACTCCGAAAATCGAACGCATAAAAAATCAAGTACATGCAAAAGATTGCAGTAGTTGCGAAAACCAAGTACCTTCCCCATGTTTTCTTTCCCTGCCTAAAACCGATCGTATCGTTGGTCCTTGGCGAATACACTTTCTTAATGTACATTAAAACAACAACAACAACCGCAGCAATTCCACTAGTTCGATCGCCAGTAAGTGCGGTAAGTATCCCCCAGACTAGAAAACAACAAACTATACCATTCACATATTTTCCACTATTCTTATAAACAACAATTAATATCGAAAACACAGGAAAAAAGTACTCAATCAAACCAATAACCGATGGAACAGATGCTTCGTAAATCATCACACCATCATAGCCCAAACTTAAAACAATCTGAAACTTAATAAGCAAATTAACAAAAGCAACAATACCACTAACAATCCAACCAACCTTTGCACTTTGAATAATCGCCAACTCACTCAGGTTATTCATACGCTTTTCAAAAGCAGAAGAGTTTTCTTTTGCAAAAGCAAACCCACCCGCCGCAAACGCTGCACACAAGGAGTGGTTCGAAATACACACAGACTCAAACACAAGTTTCTTACTGTACCGTTCAACATACCAATAATCGTAATCAAATCCAAGTGAATACAATAGCACCTGGCCATTTTGGAATACATAGAACGCAATCATCCATACGGCATAAAGCGAAAGCAATTCGCCTTGTGCTCTACCAAATGCAAAATACAGTAACAGAAATGCAGCGAACTGTCCTATTGCAGCCGTTCTTATGCCAAACTCATTAGCTGGCAATGTGATGTTCATAACACTACACACACACCATATTACCAAAACGAAACACAAATATCGTACTGACGACACTCGGATTCGCATATGCATCTCGTCTCCTTGTTATGCTAAAATTATCTCATAAAACTCTTATTAGCAGAACTAGATGAACATTCAGTATTCCGCCCACCATCTGTGCACATCTAAACAATATCAATATGCTAATATACAAAACAAAGGGCAACTACTCTCGCATTACCGTCCATCACGAAACACCGACCTAATGCCATGAGTTGCTGTCCCATAATTAAATATTGTAGTCACATAGAACACCTCCTGCACAATCAGGGCAGCGCACAGCAAGCTGTCCCAAGGTGTCAAGGCACGTACTCCATTACCTTATCCGGTCATCTGTAGTACGCATGGAAAAGGCATTCACGCCTCAATCAGCCACCGGCGCATAGAACAACTCCAACACCAGCTGCTGCAATTTTTCCTCATCAACATAGTATTCCATGTAAACATCACCCCGCACCGCCTCGCCTTCCAGCTCGTACACAGGCATGCTGGGGTTCATGCTCAGGCTTTGCCCGAAGGAGCTCAGATCGTCCACCGTGCAGTCGGAGCGGTAGACGCCGTCCAGCTTGAGCACCAGGTCTGCCACGGCCTGCTCGTCGCTCAGGCGATTCTGCGCGCAGCCGACCCACTCCGAGGCATACTGACGCTGCCGCTCCATACGATGCAGGTTCGTGCTGTCCGCCAGACCGCCGCGGCTGCGGACATAGGTCAGCGCCTGGCTGCCGTTCAGCCGCATCAGCTTGCCCTGAACCATCGCGGGGTCGTGGACGGTAAAGTCGTCCTGCAGGGCAAGGGTCACGCCGCCGGCCCAGTCGTTCAGGATCGGCACCGCGTCCATCGTTACGGTGATGTAATGGTCGACCTGCATGCCGTACAGCAGGCGCTCCACCGCGTCAACAGTATTCTGGCTGCTGATGTGGTCGCCGCTGCCGTAGTTGTAGGCCAGCGCCAGCTGCGCTTTGATCGACCCCGTCGGCTGACCGGTCACACCCAGCGTGGTGATGTCGGTCATCGTGTCGCGATTGATGTGGATGGCGGCCGTCTTGCCCGTATCCAGATCGCGCAGGAACAGAACCAGGAAGTCCGTCTGATGGTGATTGGTGTAGGCCTCGGACGTGTCCAGCGGGCCCAGATCGTCGATGCCCATCACCAGGAGCGTTTCGACGTTCCGCTCGGCATACCAGCGGTTGTGCATGAATACCTGCGCGGTGTTCTGCGCCGCAGTATGCGACGTCATCTGCTCACCGGCATTGGCGATCTCCGGGTTCATGCGGCCTTCGATCATGCGCACGCCGATAAAAGCCACCGCCAGCACCAACACAATCGCGACGACAGCCATTATCTTCTTGCCATTACCCGATACACGCAGTCTGCCCATAAATCCCTCTCATACTCCACGTCCCCACCGGCCCTCGCCTTCTTCACGCGGGGGCCGATGGGGCTACAAATCTGATTCAGTTCACTCAGGGAGCCATCACAGCGTCCGCAGCGTCCACGTTCGCGTCCAGGCTCTCCACCAGCAGGGCAAACACGCCCTGATGCTCCAGGCTCAGGGTCAGGGTGCCATCCTCGTTGATGGTCACATACGCATCGTCCAGCACAGTCCAGTGCTCGGTATCAACCGCACACAGCACCATCACAATCTCATCCTGACGGAAGGTGCGGTCCAGGGTCACCTCGATGCGCTTGCCGGTCTCGCCGCCGAACTGCGCCTGGCTGCCGTACACGGTCACCTTGAACAGATCGGAAACGGTCATATCCGCGCTCGTGAGGCCAGTGCCCGCCAGGTAGTCGGCCATCTCGTCCGCCAGGGTGCCTTCCTCCGTCTCATCCGCCAGCGCGCCGAGATCGGCAACCTCGCAGATCATATCGTACGCAGCCTGCAGATGCTCGTAGGTAACAACGTCGGGATTGTACACGCGCTCAAACAGAGAGGTGACAACAACCGTGTTCAGGTCGGTGATCACGTCCAGCACTTCGCCATTCTCATCAGTGATGACGGCAACGCCGGTCTCGCCCTCCACCTCGACCTCCACCAGCTTCGGATCGGGCTTGCCGGTCACGCTGGGGGTGAAGTTGGGGTTGGTTTCCACCTGGGTGGTGTCGGCCTTATCCGCACCGCCCAGGCCGTTGGGCACAATCACGAAGGCCACCAGGCTGTTCCGGTCAAGCTTGACCGTGACCGTAGCATCGTTGTTGACAACGGCAGTGGGGTCTTCTTCCCAATTAACGCCGTCCACGCTCGTCATCACCATCAGCTCGACGTCGTCGCGCAGGATCAGGGGCTCGAAGATCATCTCCACCACGCCGCCTTCCGCCAGGTAGCTGGCGTAGGCTTCGGGAATCTCCACATAGAACAGGTCCGTAACAACGAACTCGCTCACCAGGAAAGTATCCAGCGCCTTGTTCAGCAGCTCCTGGATATCGGCGCTCTGCTCATCACGGTCGCCCACATAAACGACCTTCAGCTGACCATCGTCCGGGATCACCACCACAACAGCGTCCTGCGCATCCTTGACAGCCGCAATGCCGCCCTCAATGCCAACCGCACCAGGCGCTTCGCCATTGTTGTAGATCGTCTCCTCCGCAGCGGCCAGACCCATCGTGAGGGCCAGCATGCAGATCGTCAGAAGCACAGAGATCAACTTCTTCATCGTGTCCACTCCATTTCTATGTCCGTTTAATTTGGGAAACAAGTCAGTCGGCAACCTCTTTCGCCATCACCAGATAGCGCTGCAGAGAGTCGCCCCGCAGGCCGGTGGAGAGGATCAGAACCCGATCCCGCCCGAATGCCGGCCGGTTATCTTCATCCAGATGCATCGCAAGCGCTCTGGTAGAAAATACGCCGTCAAAAAAGCTGTTGAACCTCCGCGCCACGCGGAAGTCGTAATAGTGGAGGATGTGGATGGACGAGTGGGGCACCGCAGCAAACACGATGTACTCCCTGCTCCCCTCCGGCGTGTGCAGGAGGATCTTCCGGCACTCGTCAAAGCTGCCGGAATACATCTGCTGCAGCATCCTGAAGGGCGCTTCCTCCACTGCGCTGCTGCCGTAAATCAGCGTGACCGGATCGGAGAAGTCCGCCGCGCTGTAGCGCGCCTGGACATACAGGGCTCCGTACCCGTTCTGGCTGCCGTCGGCGCCATGCCTGGCATAGTAGGCGTCATCCTCCGGGTGCCGCATGATCGGCTCTGTGATCCCCGCGCCCGGGATCTCGATCCAGGCAATCACATGCCCGCTCTGCAGGCCCCTCTGACGGCACAGCGTCTGATACGTCTGCTCCTCCGCTGCCGCGCCGATGCAGGCGATGCTGAGCATCAGGCAGGCCAGCATGGCAATCCATCTCTTATGCCTCATTGCACCCTCCCCAGCAGCGCTTCTTCGCCCGACCGCAGGAAGTCCAGCGCCTCCCTGCCCAGCTTGGCGCCGATCTTTTCCATGGCAGCGCCCAGATCCGGCGCTCTGCGCTCCAGATCGTGGCTGTCAGTGGCCACAAAATCCACCAACCGCCGTTTGAGCATGGACATCGCGATCCGGCTCGTCTGCCACCGTCGGAAGAAGGAGGTGTTGCACTGCAGCCATACGCCATGGTCACTCAATTCCTCCCAGAGCCCCTTGGGCTGAAAGGAACGGTATCGCTCAATGTGTGCCAGGATCGGCTGAATGCCGCGATGCTGCTGCAATGCAGATATCTCCGCCAGCATACGCCGGTTCCAGGGACAAAAGGGCATCTCGATCAGCATCACCGAACCGCCGCCGATGCACAGAGGCTCCAGCTCCTCCACATGGGACAGGCCCTCGAAAAACTCGACCTCCGCGCCGCAATACAGCGCAGGCAAGCCCTCCTGATCCCCCACAGCTTCCCGCAGGCGATCCTCGGCAGCCGCCCTGCGTCGGGCAAACTCAGCCGGCGATTCTCTGGTGGCGCGGTAGTGCGGCGTCAGCATCACGGTTTTCACACCCTGCTCCGCCTCGGCTCTCAGCATGGTCAGGCTTTGCTCCACGCTCCTGCTGCCATCGTCAATACCAGGCAAGATATGTGTATGCACATCCAGCATAGCTCAATCTTCCTTCTCGTAGTCACGGTAGTAGCGATACTTGGAGCGATACTTGTAGCGGTGGCGATAGCCGTCGCCAGCGCCGCCCGCGTAGGTGAATACAAAGCCCAGCAGCTTTGCGTCCACCAGCTTCAGCTGACGCATCGCCTCCTTGAGGCTGCCGCTGTCCACATACTCATTGCGGACGACCATCAGCGTACCGTCCACCAGGCTGGTGGCCACCAGTGCGTCCGTCACCGCCGTCACAGGCGGCAGATCCAGCAGGATGAAGTTGTACAGCCGCGACAGGCTGTCCAGACGGTGCTGCATCCGGTTGGAGCCGATAAGCTCCGAGGGGTTGGGCGGCAGATCGCCCGCGGGCAGGATGTCAAAGGAGATCGCATTTTCGCCCTGGGTGGTAACGCCCACCGTCTGGATGTAGCTGGTCGGATCCTCGCGCGTCAGCAGGACATTGGACAGGCCGGGCTTGGGGTTGATGTCCAGCTTCTTATGCAGCGACGGCAGACGCATGTCCGCCTCGATCAGCAGCACCCGCGCACCCTGCTCCGCCAGCGTGCTGGCCAGGTTGATCGTCGTGGTGGACTTGCCCTCGCCCCGCAGGGAGCTGGTCACGCCGATGATGTAGCCCCGGCCCTCCGTCGGTTCCGGAAGGGCAAAGAGCAGGTTGGTACGCAGCAGCTTGTACGCTTCCTTCGCCGCGAACGTCATGTTCTGGCCGAAGATCGTGCTCTGCGCCGGCTGCGCAGCAGCTGCCCGCCGCTTACGCGTCGCGTTGTTCTGCATCGTGCTTGCCCCTCCTTTCCTCATTTTCCTGTTCCGGCTGCTCATAGGCGTAGTAGCCATGCTTGTAGTAACCGTACTTCTTGTAATAGTAGTTGCCCTTCGAGCGGGTATCCAGCATATCCGGGATCGCCGCCAGCAGCGGGATATCGCCGAAGTTCTGCAGCAGGTAGTCCTCCGTGCGCACCGTGTCATCCATGATCTCAATCACAGCAATGATGCCGCAGCTGACCAGCATGCCCAGCAGCATGCCGATGATGGTGTACTTGCTGATGCTCGGCGAAACCTTCCCCGAAGGAACGACCGCATAGTCAACCACGCGCACGGAGCTGCCCTCGACAATATTGGAGATCTTGTCCGGCAGCACGCGGGCGATCGTGTTGGCGATATGCTCCGCCTCGTGGGGATCATCGCACGTCACGGTGATCGAGAACACCTCGGTCTCATTCACGGACTCCGTCTGGATCATGCCCTTCAGCTTCTCGTAGGTACAGTCCAGCTCGCCAATGCGGATCACGTCCTCCAGCGTCATTCGCGCCTTCAGAATGACCTGATACGTCTCCACCAGGCCGCGAGCCGCAGAAATGTCGGACGAGGTGAGCTTGATGGCCGTCGCGCCCACGGAGAGCTGGCTGTTGTTGACGTACATCAGCACGCTCGCCTCATACAGCGGGGTAACGAAGAACGTCGCGTACGAAAACAGCGCCGCACCGCCCAGGATCATCGCAATCAGGATGATCCAGATGCGCTTCACCAGGCCATTTACGATTTTCAGGACGTCTATCGTTACATACTCATTGTTGTTCTGCATGCAGAGTTCTCTCTTTCTATCTGACCGTATCCGCCCGTTCGCGCCGCCCCATGGCAGCCCGCAGGCTGCGGCAGCGCTGCGCCGCATAGATAAAATCCCGCACCGGGCAGGGTTTGCCCAGCCGCCCGCATCATTGCGGAGCGATGTTTCTGACACAAGAATAGCAAAGAGATAGATTTACACCTACTCTTTCCCATTTATATTCTATCACATAGTGCAGCAAATGGCAATCGCTTTTTTACCCCAATTCGTGGATAAATCAGGAAAATTCACGTCGCAGGAGCAGCCTTTAACGTCGCGAAACACCCCAATCCCCTTGACATCCGCCGCCGTTGGGATACAATAGAAGTAATCCCGATGCACGATCAAAAAGGAGGACATTCCCATGGCCATTACCAGCAAGCCTTTCGGCGTTACCAAGGACGGCAAGCCCGTTACCCTCTACACCATGACCAACGCATCCGGCGCGTCCGTCTCCCTGACGGATTTCGGCGCGATCATCACCAGCATCATCGTGCCCGACAGGAACGACAAGCTGGCGGACGTAACCCTGGGCTTCGATACCTTCGACCGCTACGAGGGCGACCACGCCTTCATGGGCGACATCGTCGGCCGCTACGGCAACCGCATCGCCAAGGCGAAGTTCACCCTGGACGGCGAAACCTACCAGCTGGCCGTGAACGACGGCGAGAACCACCTGCACGGCGGCGCTTCCGGCTTCAACCAGAAGCTGTGGACGGCCACCCCCTGCGAGGGCAAGGGCGTCGATTCCGTCGCCATGCACTATGTTTCCCCCGACATGGAGGAGAACTACCCCGGCACGCTGGACGTGACCTGCACCTACTCCTGGGATGACGACTGCAACCTGTCCATCCGCTACGAGGCTACCACCGACAAGGCCACCCACTGCAACCTGACCAACCACACCTACTTCAACCTGGCCGGTCACGATCACGGCACCGTCCGCGACCACATTGTGTGGATCGATGCGGACGTGGTTACCGCGGTGGACAGCGCGCTGATCCCCACCGGCGGCTACATGCCCGTGGTCGGCACGCCCCTGGACATGCGCGATGGCAAGCTGATCGGCGAGGGTATCGACGAGATGGACAGCTGCGTGCCCATGCAGTACGCTGGCGGCTACGACCACAACTTCGTCCTGCGCAAGGGCAGCGCCATGGCCATGTGCGCCTGCGTCTTCCACGAGGAGTCCGGCCGCCTGATGGAGGTCATCACCGATCAGCCCGGCGTGCAGCTCTACACCGCCTGCACCACCGATTACGAGGGCGGCCGCGACGGCATGCACTACCAGCCCTTCTGCGGCCTGTGCCTGGAGACCCAGCACTACCCCGACACCCCCAACCACTCCAACTTCCCCACCACCGTCCTCCGTCCCGGCGAAAAGTACGACACCACCACCATCTACGCCTTCCGCGTGGAGGAGTGAGGCTGCCGGGAGGCCTCCGGCGGGTCAGGGCTCTGCCCTGACAACCCGCGAAGGGACTTCGTCCCTTTCGAAACCCACTCTCGCGATTTTTCTTGGTTGTTCCTTTGAAGCTGTGCGCGCGTGGGAGTGTGGCGGGGTTGAGCGTCGCACGGGGCGCAACGGGCGCCCCGCGCGGGCACGGCTCGCGGAGGGCGAGCCGCGCTGATGGTGT
>JBGVOA010000348.1:0-4276 GCA_045126095.1 Christensenellales bacterium
TTCCTCGTCGAGGGCGACTCCGCAGGCGGCTCCGCCAAGGAAGGCCGCGACCGCCACTTCCAGGCCATCCTGCCCCTGCGCGGCAAGATCCTCAACGTCGAGAAGACCCGCCTGGACAAGGCCCTGGGCAACGCGGAGATCCGCGCGATGCTGACCGCCTTCGGCTGCGGCTTCGGCGACGAGTTCGACGAAAGCAAGCTCCGCTACCACCGCATCGTCTGCATGACCGATGCTGACGTGGACGGCGCGCACATCCGCATCCTGATGCTCACCTTCTTCTACCGCTACATGCGTCCCCTGGTCGAAAAGGGCTACGTTTACGCGGCCATGCCTCCGCTGTACAAGGTGACCCGCGGCAAGTTCGAAAAGTACGTGTACTCGGACGAGGAGCTGCAGAGCCTGCTGGACGAGATCGGCCGCGATCCCAAGCCGGAGATCCAGCGCTACAAGGGCCTGGGCGAAATGAACAAGGAGCAGCTCTGGGACACCACCATGAACCCCGCCACCCGCACCATGATGCAGATCACCCCCGAGGACGCCGCCGAGGCCGACGCCATCTTCACCCTGCTCATGGGCGATCAGGTCGAACCCCGCCGCAAGTTCATCGAGGAGAACGCCGATCTGGTCAAGGATCTGGATATTTAATGCGAAGGTTTCCAAAGGGCGACCGCAAAGCCCTTTGGCCGCGTCCGCAGACGCGGAACCTCTGACTGCGCAAGCATTGGAGATAGATCATGAGTACGATTCAGGATAAGCTGATCCCGGTCAATCTGGAACAGGAGATGAAGAAGTCCTTCATTTCCTACGCCATGGCCGTTATTATCGACCGCGCACTGCCGGATGTGCGCGATGGTCTGAAGCCTGTGCACCGCCGCATCCTCTACGATATGGCGGAATTGGGCATGACCCCCGACAAGCCCTACCGCAAGTCCGCCCGTCTGGTGGGCGACGTACTGGGTAAGTTCCATCCCCACGGCGACTCCTCCGTGTACGACGCTATGGTCCGCCTGGCCCAGCCCTTCAACATCCGCTACCCGCTGGTGGACGGCCAGGGCAACTACGGCTCCGTGGACGGCGACGGCGCCGCTGCCATGCGTTACACCGAGGCCCGCATGGCCAAGCTGACCATGCACCTGCTGGAGGGCATCGAGAAGGACACGGTCGACTTCTACCCCAACTTCGACGAGACCCTCATGCAGCCCGCCGTGCTGCCCTCCCGCTTCCCGAACCTGCTGGTCAACGGCTCCAGCGGCATCGCCGTCGGCATGGCCACCAACATCCCGCCCCACAACCTGGGCGAGGTGATCGACGGCGTGATCTGCATGATCGACAACCCCGACTGCACCATCGACGACCTGATGGAGCACATCAAGGGCCCCGACTTCCCCACGGGCGGCATCATCCTGGGTCGCCGCGGCATCCGCGAGGCCTACTACACCGGCCATGGTCACATCGACGTGCGCGCGAAGACCAACATCGAAGAGATGTCCAATAACCGCAGCCGCATCGTCGTCACCGAGATCCCCTACCAGGTCAACAAGGCCCGCCTGATCGAGAAGATCGCCAACCTCGCCCGCGAGAAGGCCATCGAGGGCATCAGCGACATCCGCGATGAGTCTGACCGCGAGGGCATGCGCATCGTCATCGAGCTGAAGAAGGACGTGCACCCGCAGGTCATCCTGAACTACCTGTACAAGCACACCTCCCTGCAGGAGACCTTCGGCGCGAACATGCTGGCGCTGGTGAACGGCCAGCCCCGCGTGCTGCCCCTGCGCGACATGGTGTACTACTACCTGGAGCACCAGAAGGATGTCGTCACCCGCCGCACCCGCTTCGAGCTGAACAAGGCCCAGGCCCGCGCCCACATCTTGGAGGGCCTGCTGAAGGCCCTGGATCACATCGACGAGATCGTGTCCATCATCCGTTCCAGCAAGGACACCGCCACCGCCAAGACCGCCCTGATGGAGCGCTTCCTCTTCAGCGAGAAGCAGGCCCAGGCCATCCTGGATATGCGTCTGGCCCGTCTGACCGGTCTGGAGCGCGACCGCCTGCAGGCCGAGTACGACGAGCTGCAGGTGGAGATCGCCCGTTTGACCGCCATCCTGGCCGACGAGCACCTGCTCATGGAGGTCATCAAGACCGAGATCCTCGCCATCAAGCAGAAGTTCGCCGACGAGCGCCGGACCGAGCTGACCGCCATCGACGGCGAGATCGACGTGGAGGACCTCATCGCCGAGGAGGACATGGTCGTCACCCTGACCCGCCAGGGCTACATCAAGCGCATCACCAAGAGCGCCTACCGCAGCCAGAACCGCGGTGGCCGCGGCGTTTCCGGCATGACCACCAAGGAAGAGGACTACGCCGTGCAGATGCGCGTGGTGGGAACCCATGACGAGATCATGTTCTTCACCAACCTCGGCCGCGTATACGCCATCAAGTGCTACCAAATCCCCGAGGCAGGCCGCCAGGCCCGCGGCACGGCGATCATTAACCTCCTGCAGATCGCCAGCGGCGAAAAGGTCACCCGCATGGTGCCCGTGCCCAAGGGAACGGACAAGACGGAGTACAACCTCGTCATGGCCACCCGCGAGGGCATGATCAAGAAGACCCCCTACGAGGAATTCCGCAACCTGCGCAAGAACGGCCTGATCGCCATCAACCTCAAGGAAGGCGACGAGCTGATCGGCGTGGAGCTGACCGGCGGCGAGGACGAGATCCTGCTCTCCAGCCGCAAGGGCATGTCCATCCGCTTCAACGAGAGCCATGTGCGCCCGATGGGCCGCGCCTCCATGGGTGTGAAGTCCATGCGGCTGGCCGAGGGCGACGAGATCATCGATATGGCCCCCATCGAGGAGGGCGCGACGATCCTGGCCATCACCGAAAATGGCTACGGCAAGCGCACCAGCCCCGACGAGTACCGCGAGCAGGGCCGCAACGGCAAGGGCATCCGTGCCATCAACCTGACCGACAAGACCGGCGACCTGGCCGCGCTGCTGCTGGTGCACGAGGAGGAGGACATCCTGCTCATCACCGACGACGGCACCATCATCCGCACCCCCGCAGCGGACATCCGCCTCTGCGGCCGCAACACCCAGGGCGTGCGCGTGATGAAGCTGCAGGAGGGCAGCAAGGTCATCGGCGTTGCCCGCGCGGAGAAGGAAGAGGAACTCGACGCCTCCGCCATCGCCGCCGAGATGAACGGCGACACAACGGAGGAGATCTCCACGGACGATACACACGCCAACCCCAACACCTGATATTCTCTCACAACCCGGCATGCACAATCGCGTATGCCGGGTTTTTCTTGTTGTTAGCTTACATTGGGTTACAATCCAGAGTTACGAATACGATTTCGTACTTCGAAAATACAAGATTACGCTTGATTTTCAGAACCACTTTCCCTATAATGGTTACTTAGGCCAGTTTTGCGTGAAACCGGCACTACCAAAACACGGAGGTTGACCATGAGAAAAATCTTTACCCCCAGGTTGGCATTTTTTGCCTTTCTGATTCTCTCGTTGCTGATGGCAACGAGCGCATCGGCAGCTACCTGTACCGGTGATCACGATTGGTCACAGTGGTACTATTTCCCTGACTACTGTTACAGGCATTGCAACGACTGTAGCACGGAAGAGACAAGGCCCCACACCATTGTCGCCGCAACCTGCTGCGAGCAGGAACATTGTTCCGTGTGCGGCCACTACTGGTCAAGCGGCATGGATCCCGATAATCATTCGGGTGGATGGACCGCTTGGACTCCCACAAGCCATCAGCAGCACATCCGCACTTGTATTGGCTGCAGACGCTCCGAGAAGGCCGACTGCGTGATCAATGGTCAGCACGCACAGTACAACCAGTACATGCACAAGAGCGCGTGCACCATCTGCGGCGGCGATTACTTCGATTACCATACGCTGAAGTATACAGCCGCCGGCACGCAGCATACCGCAACCTGTTCCGACTGCGGCTACAGCTTCTCCGAATCCCACGACCTCCCCGACACCTGGTATGTGAATCCCTCCAATTCTGCCCAGCATATGCGCCGCTGCACCAAATGCAACGCCGGCGACCGTCAGGGTCACACCTGGGGCAGCTGGGTTTGCAATGATGACGGCACCCACACCCGCACCTGTACCGCCAATGGCTGCGGCGCGACCGAGACCGCGAAGTGCTCCTACGTCTGGCAGGAGGCCAGCACGCCGGGCTACCACGTCCAGTACTGCACCACCTGCGGCGACTACTCCAACACCGGCAAGCACTCCGGCGGTACGGCAAC
>JBGVOA010000349.1:0-5693 GCA_045126095.1 Christensenellales bacterium
GAGATAATGGTTTCCCCCGGCCCAATCTCCGTCATACATTTGGGATGCTCGCGGGTCTCGTCCCCCATGCGGGAGCCGAGGCCGGAGTTAAGCAGCAATGCGATCATAGTTGTCTCCGTATGGTAGGTTTCGGGCGGTTTGTCTTGGGTAGGTTTCGGGCGGTTGTGCAGCGCAGGCCTCATCCACCATCCTTCGGATGGTCCCCCTTCCCATTGGGGGAAGGTTGGGGGGCAGGGGCGGCGGTCCCCCTTCTCCATGGGAGCAGGTTGGGGAGGCGAACACGCCGCAGCACTCATTCCGCAAGGAATCCCATCAGCGCGTCGCGGTTCTCCTGTGGCGTGGTGGTGGGGCGGCCCAGGTCATCCCGCGCGCCCACGGCGCACATCACCTCAATGAAGGCCAGCTCCCCGGCGGACATGGCTGCGTCCACCGCATCCAGCAGGGTTTCGGGGCTGTTGGCGCGGCAGACGCTGCGGTACCCCGCGGCCATGGCCATCGCGCACAGGTCGAGGCCGCCCTCGCACACGGGCATGCCGCCGACGGTCTCGTGGGCCCCGTTGTTGATGACCACATGGACGAGGTTCGCAGGCTGCCTCTGGCCGATGACCGCCATGGCTCCCAGGTGCATCAGGGCCGCGCCGTCGCCGTCCAGGCACCAGATGCGGCGATCCGGCTTCTCCATGGCAATGCCCAGGGCAATCATCGAGGCATGGCCCATGCTGCCCACGGTGAGGAAGTCACGCTCGTGTCCCTGCCCCGCCGCCGTCCGCAGCTCGAACAGCTCGCGGCTGAGCTTGCCGGTGGTGGACACAAAGGCGTCGCGGGAACCCGCCAGCCGGGCGATGATCCCCACGGCCTCCTCGCGGGTCATGGTGTGGCGGTTGCCGTAGACAGGCTTGGCAGAGCAGGTGAGCCCGCCCTTCTTCACCACGATGGCTGCGGTACGGTTCGCCGCCAGGTGCGCGCGGATGTCCGCAAAGGCCGCGTCAAAGTCCGCCTCGGACATGGCCTTGTCCAGCACCATGTAGGGGACGTCCAGCAGATCAAGCTGGCTGAGGGTCACCTGGCCCTGCTTGACGTGTTGGGGCTCGTCGTGCACGCCGGGCTCGCCGCGCCAGCCGATCACCAGCAGGCAGGGCATGGCGTAGACCTGCGCGTCCATGAGGGAAGCCAGGGGGTTGACGGCGTTGCCCAGGCCGGAATTCTGCATATAGCACACAGCGGGCCGCCCGGTGGCCAGGAAATGCCCGGCGCACAGGCCGATGGCGTTGCCCTCGTTGGCGGCGACGATGTGCTTCTCCTTCACGCCGAGGGTGGCGTAGAGGGTGTCGCACAGCCCCTTGAGCTGCGAATCCGGCACGCCGGTGAAGAAGTCGATGCCCGCATCGCGGCAGGCGGAAAGCAGGTGCTGTGCGTCCATTGCGATCACTCCGTCAGCAAGTATTCGTATTATTATAGCACATCCGGCGGGGTTTGGCTACAGGAGATTTCATCAGGCCGCAAAAAACGCGGGCTCCACGGCAGGTTCTCCACTGCCCCTTGCAATCCACGCGCCCGCCGGATATAATGGAGCTATTCCACCCCGAAGGAGACCGCCCCATGTCCACGCTGATCCTCACCGACCTGCACGGCAACCTCCCCGCGCTGGAGGCCGTACTGGCCCATCCCGCCGCCCAGGGCTGCAGCGACGTCGTCTCCCTGGGCGACCACGTCAACTTCGGCCCTGAAAGCCGCGCGGTACACAACCGGCTGACAGGCCTGGGGGCGCATCTCCTGCTGGGCAACCACGAGGAGCGCCTGCTGCACCCGGCGGACAGCTCCTTTGACGGCTACAACTGGCGGCTGATGCGCTGGACGGCCCGTCAGATGGCAGGCGTCGACCTCGCCTCCCTGCCCACCGATCTGCAGCGTGGGCAGACCCTCATGACCCACGGCACCCCCGGCGATCCCTACCACCTGGTGCAGCCTGCGGAGGCCGCCGCCCTGCTGGACTCGCTGCCTGACGGCGTGACGCTCCTGCTCTCCGGCCACAACCACACCCCCTGGGACGTGGCACGCTCCGGCCGCCGCTGGGTCAACCCCGGCAGCGCAGGCATGCGGGAGCTGCCGCCCGGTTCCTCCGCCGCGGGCCAGCCCGGCCTCGCCCCCTTTCTGGTGCTGGAGGACGGCTGCGTCACCCTTCACCATGCCGTCTACGATGTGGCCGACGTGGCGCGAGCCTTCATCTCCACCGGGGCCGCCGCCATCGCGCCGGAAATGTGCCGCGCCGTGCTCCATGTGATGCAGACCGCCCAGCCCCAGGGCGCAACGCTGGTCATCCGGCATGTGTCCGCCGTGGCTGCCTCCATGGGGCTCACCCTGGGGGACGAGGCCGCCTGGCAGGCCGCCGATCACACCTATCCCTGGGCAGAGCCGCTCCCGTCCGCCGAATACTGGAAACAACTGGAGGCCACGCTATGATGATCACCGACACCATTGCCGCCATCGCCACCGCACCCGGACAGGGCGGCGTCGCCATTGTCCGCCTGAGCGGCCCGGAGGCGGAACGCATCCTGCTGCGGGTGTTCCGCCCGGCGGGCAAAGGCGCCCTGCCCCTCACCAGCCATCTGCTGACCTACGGCCATGCCGTGGAACAGGGCGAGGTCATCGACGAGTGCATGGCCGTGCTGATGCGCGCGCCCCGCTCCTACACCCGGGAGGACGTGGCAGAGATCCACCTGCACGGCGGTGCGTACCTCACCCAGCGGGTGCTGTCCCTGTGCCTTGCAGAAGGCGCACGCCTGGCCGAGCCGGGCGAATTCACCCGCCGGGCGTTCCTCAACGGCCGCATCGATCTTGCCCAGGCTGAGGCCGTGATGGGCCTGATCGCCGCCCGGGGCGAAAGCAGCCGCCGGGCTGCCATGCGTCAGCTGGAGGGCGGTGCCTCCGCCTTTATTCGCCAGGCTGCGGACGAGCTTTACGCGCTCCAGGCCGGGGTGGCCGCCTGCATCGACTACCCGGAGGAGATCGACGAGTCCGAGGCCGCCGCCGACCTCATCCCCAAGGCGCTCCAGCTGGCGGACATGCTCGATTCCGCCTGTGACGAGCGCGCCGGGCGCATCCTCCAGTCCGGCTTGCGGGTCGCCCTCTGCGGCCAGCCCAACGTGGGCAAATCCAGCCTCCTCAACGCCCTCCTGGGCGAGGAGCGCGCCATTGTCACGCCCATCCCCGGCACCACGCGGGACATGGTCACCGGCGAACTGCTGCTCAGCGGCAGCGTCATTCACCTGACGGACACCGCCGGACTCCACGCCACCGATGACCCCGTGGAGCAGATCGGTGTGGCCCGTGCCCGCCGCGCGATGGAGGAGGCCGACCTGGTGCTGGCCGTGCTGGACGCCTCCCGGCCCCTCACAAGCGACGATCACGCCCTGCTGGACAGCCTGACCGGCCGCACCTGCGCCATTGTGCTGAACAAGGCCGACCTGCCCGCCATCCTCCATCCGGTGGACATGCAGCCCCTGCTGCCGGACGCGCCCGTCTTCCCCTGCGCGGCCAACCAACCGGCAAGCCTTGCGCCCCTGAAGGCCTTCCTTGCCGACCAGGCTGCCGTCAGCGACCGCCTTGCCCTCACGCAGCCCCGTCACATGGAAGCCGCCCGCCGCGCCGCCAGCCATCTGCGTCAGGCTGCCGGTACCGCCCGCACCCTCACCGTGGACATGGCCTCCCTCGACCTGCAGGCCGCCCAGCTCGCTCTGGCCGAGATCACCGGCGACGAGGTGGAGGAGCGCCTGCTGGATCGGGTCTTCGGCCTGTTCTGCGTAGGCAAGTGAGCACCCGCACACCACACAAAAAGCGACTCCCGCCACTGCCGGAGCCGCTTTTTTCGTTCCTGTTCATCCACAAAAACCGAACATTATCCCCCGCATCCGCCCGATTTTCCACCACCAACAGGAGCAACCCCGCCATTTTCTGTGGATAACCTGTGGATACTGTGGATTTTCCCCTTCCGGTGTTCGCCTTTTGTTGTGGATAAGTTTTATGCACCGCCTGTGGATTTTACCATCACAAACTCACCGTATCCGACAAAGCCACCTGTGCAAACCGCCAAAGCATGCATGATCCGTCTGCTACTCTGTGGATAAACCGCTCTGTGGATACCCCAAAATGCGAACATCCACAGGATATCCACAAAGTTTGCCACAGGCGCTGTGGATAAGTCAGTTTTCAGCAAGGAGGTATGCCAGAAGGCCCTCGCAGCCCTCCAGCACATCCCGGTAGCAGACATCGAACCTGTCGTTGTACCAAGGGTCGGCCACCTCGCCCGGGCGGTCGGTGAATTCCATCAACCGGTGGACCTTCCCCTCCGGATCGCCGCCCAGCATGCGGCGCATGTTGCGGATGTTGGCGTTATCCATGCCGATCAGCAGGTCGTAGTACATATAATCCCGCATGGTCACCTGACGGGCCGCACGCTTCTCCACGGGCACGCCATGGGCGGCCAGCTCCCTGCGGGCGGGCGGATAAATGGGGTTGCCGATCTCCTCGGTGCTGGTGGCGGCAGAGGCCACCTCGAACAGGTCCGTCAGCCCCCGCTGACGCAGCAGGTGCTTGAAAATCATCTCCGCCATGGGACTGCGGCAGATATTGCCGTGGCAGATGAAAAGCACTTTTTTCATGGTCTCCGTATGCCTCCGAAAGTCTCTGAAACCCTTGATTTTCAAGGGTTTGCGCCATTTGGTATTTTCTTGCACTTTACCATAAATCTACACAGCTCTACGCAGCTTTTCGCGCAATTGGTGTAGTAATGGTGTAGTATATTCATGATGTTTTTATCATCATTTCATTAGGATGCCGCCCACATATCTGCTGCAATGCGGGCAGCTCTCTCTGCCTGAAAGTCTTTGATCTGTACCATCTGATCTGCAGCGTGCTGATAGCTGGCGTGGGCATACACATTCAGCGTGACCCCTGCGTCGGAGTGGCCCATCAGGTACTGCAGGTTCTTGATGTCCATGCCCGCGTTGGCGAAGTTGGTGCAGAAGGTGTGGCGGAACACATGGGGCGTGATGTGCGGCAGGGGCTTTTCAGGGTGAAGCTTGGTGTACTTCTTCATCGCCCAGCGCATCTCGTTCTCAATGTGGAGCGCCACCTTGGGGTTGACGTTCTGATCCAGCATGATAAAGCCGCTGCGGCCATCCACCACCGGCTCCTTCTTCACCTTCGGGCGGCGGGCCAGCATGTGCTGCAGGTTCTCGTACACAGCGTTCGTCATGGGGACGAACCGGCGGCCACTGGCGGTCTTGGTCATCTCCACATGGAGCTTGCCGCCCTTTTCCCGCAACAGCTGATGATCCACCCGGATGCGGCGGTTCTGGAAGTCCAGGTCATCCCTGGTCAGACCGCAGAATTCGCTGACGCGCATCCCCGTTTCTAGCAGCACCACAAACTCGTCGTAGTACTTGGAGAACACCTCGTCCTCGCGGATGAAGGTCATCCAGGTGTTCAGCTCATCCTCCGTCAGGGCGATCCGCTTCTCCGAATCGTTGGGCACCACGTCGGTCAGCTTGAAGATGAACGGGTTCTTGCGCACGGCGTCCTCATCGCAGGCCATCTGGAACGCGGGCTTCACCACACCCCGGACGGTGGTGATGGTGCTGTAGCCCCGGCCGTCCATGTCCAGCTTCCTGAACCACAGCTTCGCATCGGACACC
>JBGVOA010000350.1:0-1268 GCA_045126095.1 Christensenellales bacterium
GAAGGCGTGGACTTCATTGTCTGCGTGGGCGGCGGTTCCGTCATCGACAGTGCGAAGGCCATCGCCGCCGGTGTGGTCTATGAGGGCGATTTTTGGGATTTCTACTCCGGCAAGGCGGCGGTGGAAAAGGCCCTGCCCATCGGCACGGTGCTGACCATTGCGGCTGCCGGCAGCGAGGGCAGCGGCGACACTGTCGTCACCCAGGAGGCTACCGGCCTCAAGCGCGGTGCGGGCGGAAATGCGCTGCGTCCCCGTTTCTCCATCATGAATCCCGAATTGACCCAGACGCTGCCTGCCTTCCAGACGGCCTGCGGCGCCTGCGACATCATGGCCCACGTTTTCGAGCGCTACTTCACCAACACCCCCGAGGTGGAGATCACCGACCGCCTGTGCGAGGCCGTCCTGACCACCATGGTCAAGGAAGCCCCCCGCGTGATCGCCGATCCTAACAATTACGAGGCCCGCGCGAACATCATGTGGGCCGGCACAGTGGCGCACACCAACATTGTGGGCGTCGGCCGCAGCCAGGACTGGAACAGCCACAACCTGGAGCACGAGCTCTCCGGCCTGTACGACGTGGCCCACGGCGCGGGCCTGGCCGTCATGATGCCCGCCTGGATGGAGTTCGTCATGCCTCACAACCCCATGCGCTTCGCCCAGATGGCCACCCGCGTCTTCGGCTGCGCGATGAACTTCGAGAATCCTGAAGCCACCGCGAAGGAGGGCATCCGTTGCTTCCGCCGCTTCCTGCATGAGCTGGGCCTGCCGATCAACTTTGCCGAGCTGGGCGCGAAGGAAGAGGACATCCCGGTTCTCGTGGAGAAGCTGGGCCTGGGCGAGGGCCGCAGCTGGGGCTTTGTCCGCCTGAGCAGCGAGGATGCAGCTACCATCTACCGCATTGCGGCTCACGCCACTCTGTAAGGAGGTAACAACATGAAAGCACTGTTCATCGGCGGCACCGGTACCATCTCGATGGCCATCACCCGCCAGCTGGCTGACAACCCCGAATGGGAGCTGTACCTGCTCAACCGCGGCACCCGCAATGCGGATCTGCCTGCGAACATCAAGACCATCACCGCTGACATCAACAATGAGGCGGAGGCGGCCAAGGCGCTGGAAGGGATGTCCTTCGACTGCGTGTGTGACTTTATCGGCTTCGTGCCCGCCCAGCTGGAGCGCGATGTGCGCCTCTTCAGGGGCAAGACCAAGCAGTTCATGTACATTTCCTCCGCCTCTGCTTACCAGAAGCCCGTGGGCACCTACGTCAT
>JBGVOA010000351.1:0-1406 GCA_045126095.1 Christensenellales bacterium
CTGAGGAATACTTCCATGGCCCGGTGTTCGTCTACAACTGGCCCCGCGACATCAAGGCCTTCTACATGTATCAGAACGACGACGAGAAGACCGTTGCCGCCGTCGACCTGCTGGTGCCCGGCTCCGGCGAATTGATGGGCGGCTCCCAGCGTGAGACCCGCGTGGGCAAGCTCCTGGAGCGCATGGACACCCTGGGCATCTCCACCGAGTCCCTGGACTGGTATGTGAACCTGCGCAAGTTCGGCGGCTGCACGCATGCGGGCTTCGGCATGGGCTTCGAGCGCCTGCTGATGTACCTCACCGGCATCGAAAACATCCGCGACGTGATCCCCTATGCGCGTACGCCCATGAATTGTGAGTATTGATTCAGCTGCTGCGTACGCGCCCGAAATGGGTCGAAGACCCCGTACGCCCATGAACTGCGAGTATTGATTCAGCTGCTGCGTACGCGCCCGAAATGGGTCGAAGACCCCGTACGCCCATGAATTGTGAGTATTGATTTCCCGTAATCCTTTGCGCACGCATGATGCCCCCATCGTGCGTGCGCTTTTCCATTGACCGGAGGTGTCCCCATGCCTGAGAGGCCGTCCCTGTCCCGGCGAATCCTGCGAGCGGTGCTGTTCTGCCTGCTGGCCGCCGCGCTGATCTTCGTGTTTTACGTCGCCGTGGTGATGGGCCAGCCGCAGGAGGACCTGACGGGCCGGGCCTTCACGCCCCGTGCGGCGCAGGCCCTTCCGGAGCCGCTGTCCGCCGCCATCTCCCTGGCGGACGACCGGGAGCTGTCCGCTCTGGCGCAGGCCTTCCCCGCGCCGGTGATGTACGCGGAGGACGACGCGCTCGTCTTTCTCTCCGGCCAATGCGCGGACGTGCCCTTTGAGGATGGCGTGGCCCGCGTGGTCACCCTCGTTTACCGCACGGCGGACTTCCGCACGCTGCAGGTGGAGAGCATCCTCCCGGCCCGGGCGCTGTCCCTGCTGGAGGACGGCGAGCGCACCTTCCTGCGCCGCAGCGCCGACACCATGGCGGACATCGAATACGTCGCCATGCAGGACGCGACCACCCTGCGCATGCACGCCCAGGGCGAGGAGGCCCTGTACGTCCTCACCGCCCCGCTGGCGGACGGGAGCGTCATCCGCCAGTGGACGGACGCCATGCGCCTCAGCCGCCCGGATGCAGAATAATCATTTTGCACCAGATGGGGCATTGGTAGATTCCACCGTAACCCCAACGGCCCGCTGCATGCCCGCAGCGGGTCTTGCTTTTCGCCTATCAGGACACGCCGCTCCGGCAGGATTCCGGCCTCCCTGTGGCGAATGCTGTGGGCAAAACACCGCATCTGCTGCAAGGAGGTCGCCATGCTCACCATCGCCCCGAATCTGCTCCACAGCCTGTTCCGCCAGGTGTAT
>JBGVOA010000352.1:0-7928 GCA_045126095.1 Christensenellales bacterium
GAGCTGCTGGGCCAGCCCGTTGTCTTCGCCAATGACGACACCGTCGTGGGCGAGAACGCCAAGGCTGCCGTGGCCGCCATGAAGGACGGCGACGTCGTGCTGCTGCAGAACACCCGCTTCCGCAAGGAAGAGACCAAGAACGTTGTCGAGTTCTCCAAGGAGCTGGCTTCCCTGGCGGACTGCTTCGTCTCCGACGCTTTCGGCTCCTGCCATCGTGCGCACTGCTCCACCGCGGGCGTGACCGAGTTCCTCAGCCCCAACGTTGCCGGCTACCTGATCGGCAAGGAGCTGGCCGTGATGGGCAAGGCTCTGGAGAATGCTGAGCGTCCCTTCGTGGCTATCCTGGGCGGCGCGAAGATCGAGGACAAGCTGAACGTCATCAACAACCTGATCGAGAAGGTTGACACCCTGATCATCGGCGGCGGCATGGCTTTCACCTTCCTGAAGGCCAAGGGCTACGAGATCGGCAAGTCCCTGCTGGACGAGACCAAGATCGAGTACTGCAAGGACATGATGGCCAAGGCGGAAGCCAAGGGCGTCAAGCTGCTCCTGCCCATCGACACCGTGTGCATCGAGGAGTTCACCTTCGATCCCTCTGTGGAGACCGAGATCTGCGACTCCGATAAGATCCCCGCGAACAAGGAAGGCTGCGACATCGGCCCCAAGTCCCGCGAGCTGTTCGCCGAGGCTGTGAAGGCTGCCAAGACCGTCATCTGGAACGGCCCCATGGGCGTGTTCGAGAACCCCACCCTGGCCAAGGGCACCCTGGCCGTGGCGCAGGCGATGGCCGACTCCGAGGCTGTGACCATCATCGGCGGCGGCGACTCTGCGGCGGCTGTTGAGCAGATGGGCCTGGGCGACAAGATGACCCACATCTCCACCGGCGGCGGCGCTTCCCTGGAGTACCTGGAGGGCAAGGTCCTGCCCGGCGTTGCGGCGCTCGATGAGGAATAATCGCGACTGACGCAAACCATGACCGTCCCTGCGGATGCCGTGGGGACGGCTTTTCCCTGCAATCTTTCATAATACTGATATGAGGTGATTCCAATGCGTAAGCCTATCATTGCTGGCAACTGGAAGATGAACAAGACCCCCGCTGAGGCGGCGGCCCTGGTGAACGAGCTCAAGCCCCTGGTGGCCGACGCTCAGTGCGACGTGGTTGTGTGCGTGCCCGCGGTGGACATCGCTGCGGTGAAGGAAGCTGCTGACGGCTCCAACATCAAGGTCGGCGCGCAGAATGTGCACTGGGCTGCTTCCGGTGCTTACACCGGCGAACTGTCTGCGGACATGCTGGTGGCTGCCGGCGTTGAGTACGTCGTCATCGGCCACTCCGAGCGCCGTCAGTACTTCGGCGAGACCGACCAGACCGTCAACCAGCGCGTGCTGGCGGCCGTGGCGGCTGGCCTGAAGGTCATCCTGTGCGTGGGCGAGATGAAGGACGTCCGCGAGGCGGGCGCCACCGACGGCCTGGTTGACTACCAGACCATCATGGCCCTGAATGGCCTGACTGCCGAGCAGGTGCAGGATGTCATCATCGCCTACGAGCCCGTGTGGGCCATCGGCACCGGCCTGACCGCCACCGATGAGCAGGCCAACGAGACCATCGGCGTGATCCGCAAGGCCATTGCCCGCAAGTACGGCGCTGCCTGCGCTGATGCGACCCGCATCCAGTACGGCGGCTCCATGAACCCCAAGAATGTCAAGGGCCTGATGGCCCAGCCTGAAATCGACGGCGGCCTGATCGGCGGCGCGTCCCTGAAGGCTGCGGACTTCTCCCTGGTCGTGAACTACGACAAGTAATGCCCCAAAGGCTGCATCGTTCGCGGTGCGGCCTTTTTGCTTGCCGTTCTACCGGGAATGTGATATGATAAATAATAAAGGAGGTGGCCATCATGCCGGAGATGCAGCACGATTCCTCGACCCGCTCGTGGAACGCCATGGGCGAGGAGTGGCTCACCCTGGCGCAGACGGGCGAGAGCCGGATGCGGTTCATCATGCCGCACATGCTTGGGTACATGGGCGACGTGCGCGGACTGCGCATCCTCGACCTGGGCTGCGGCGAGGGCGGGTATGCCCGTGCGCTGGCGGCTGCGGGCGCGGTTGTTACCGCCGTGGACTGTTCTGAGACGGCCATCGCCTACGCCCGTCAGCAGGCGGAGCGGGAAGGGCTCGATATCGCCTGCCATGTGCGCAATGCCAACGACCTCTTCGGCCTCGCGGACGCGTCCTTCGATGTGGTGCTGTCCTCGATGATGCTCATGGATGTGGAGGACCTTGACGGCACGCTGCGGGAGGCCGTCCGCGTGCTGAAGCCTGGCGGGCGCATGTTCGTCAGCATGCTGCACCCCTGCTTCGACGGCAACCATGAGAGCGGCATTGGCCGACAGGGCGCAGGCGAGACCCGTGAGGTCGTGGTGAAGAACTACTTTGAGCCCCGCGAGTGGGAAGCGCCGTTGCCGAATGGCGCAACCTCCGTCATCTGGCGGCACCGCAAGCTCAGCGAATACGTGAAGGCATTCCTTGCCGCCGGGCTGACCATCACCGACATGCACGAGCCCCGCGCCACGCAGCAGGAGGCGGACGCATTCCGGTCGCTGCTGATGATCCGGCGGATCCCGCTGTTCCTGTACTGGGAGCTGATGAAATGCTGATCCGCAATGCTGTGATCGACGGGCGGATGACCGACCTCCGCCTGATGCACGGTCGGGTGCAGGAGATGGGTATGGGCCTGCTGAAGAGCCTGTACGAGTCCGAGCTTGATCTGGCGGGGGACGAGCTGCGCCCCTGTCCGCCGGATATGCCGCTGCCCCGCCGCTTCCGCCGACGGATGACTGTGCCGCCGGGGGAGCACATCGTGCCCGGTACGCCCGCGCCGCTCATGCGCTGGCATGAGGGCACGCTGATCGGGTTTATCGACGAGCGCGCGGCGGACTGACGCTGCAGAAAGGAGCTGGCCATGGCGAAAAAATACAGGGTTGAGCCGCTGTATATCCCCCATGAGGCGAGGCGCTTTTCCGGCTTCCGCGCGATGCTGGAGGTGGCGCAGCAGCCGGGAAAGAGCTACATGTACGGTGCGCTGGGCATGTACATGTTCTCCCACGCGGTGTGGCTGGCAAGGGAGATGCAGCAGGGCGGATTTGACCGCATTATCTTCCTTGCCCGTGATGGCTACTGGGTCAAGCGGGCTTACGATGTGGTGGCCCCGGCGCTGGGGGTGCATGTGCCCTCGGATTATGTGCGCATCTCCCGGCAGGCGGCGTTTCCGCTGCACTTCCGGCAGGCGGGTGATCTGGCGCATATGGCCGACTGGGTGGACGTGACCGCCCATACGCCGGAAACGCTGAATAGACTGCTTGCGCCGGACATCCTGGTGGAGGAGATGCCGTCCTTGATGGCGCGCTATGGCGTGAAGAAGGACGAACGGCTCACATACGGCGTTCCGGACGGCCTGCTGGAAGCCTGGCGTGAGGCCTGGGATCAGGAGCGGGCTGACCAATACCGCGAGCATGCCCGCGTGTACATCGCGCCGAAGTTCACCGGGAAGTGCGCCACCTTCGACGTGGGCTACAACCTGCGCAGCGAGGCCGTCATCCGTGACCTGACTGGTGCGGACGTGACCGCTTTCATCACCCACACGGACAGCGACCTGCCTGATCGGCGCGGCGTGCCGTATCGCACGCTGTACCCGGTTTCGCCCTGGGTGAGCTGGGCGGTGAGGGAGCGGTTCCTGCTGGAGGATGCGCCCCTGTGCGTCGGCTATGATGAAAATGGCCCGGTCATGGAGATGGTGCAGGATCCCAAAGCGCCGCTGTGGCAGGGGACGTACCGGCGGCCGGATACAATACCCCAGACGCTGGCCGATGCGTTTGTGAACGACATGATTGCCGCCCATGGCGAGCATCTGTCGCAGCTGCACTTCCGTCCGCAGGATGGGTGCGCGCCCTTCGAGTGGTTTCTGCACTGCAGCGACCGCAGGACGATCCGGGCCTTTGCGCGGAGCGCCTTTGAGAATGACTTCCATGACGGCGCGAAAGGGGAGGACAGCTTCTGCCTGCAATGGCGGCTGATGCAGACGGACCTGCTGGCTGCGCGGGGAATGCCTGCGTGGCGCGTCCGCTTGCGCAGGGCCCTGATCCGCCTGCAGGAAGATCCCCGGAGTTTCTGGCGCAAGCTGAACCCGTTCGCGTCGGAATAAAGACGTGAAAGGGGTTTCAATTTCTGAAGGGAAACCGCCACTTTTTCCGAAAATGACATTGTATTCCCCTGCAAAGAGTGCTATAATATATAAACGAAAACACCCGAAAGGAAGGATATACCAATGGCTAAGTTCATCGTTGAGACCTCCGCCCGTCATGTGCACGTTTCCCAGGCTGATCTGGAGACCCTCTTCGGCGCCGGCTACCAGCTGACCCACAAGAAGGACCTGTCCCAGCCCGGCCAGTACGCCTGCGCCGAGCGCGTGGACGTTGTCGGCCCCAAGAAGACCCTGACCGGCGTGTCCATCCTGGGCCCCGTGCGTCCCGCCACCCAGGTGGAGATCTCCCTGACCGACGCCCGCTCCATCGGCTGCGCCGCCCCCATCCGTGAGTCCGGCGACACCGCTGGCTCCGGCGCCTGCAAGCTGGTTGGCCCCTGCGGCGAGGTCGAGCTGACCGAGGGCGTGATCGCTGCCAAGCGCCACATCCACATGACTCCCGCTGACGCTGAGACCTTCGGCGTGGCTGACAAGGAGATCGTGTCCGTCAAGATCGACAACGAGGGCCGCGCCCTGATCTTCGGCGACGTGGTCGTCCGCGTGAGCGAGAAGTTCGCCCTGGCCATGCACATCGACACCGACGAGTCCAACGCTGCCGCCTGCGGCCGCGAGGTGTACGGCACCATCGTCAAGTAAGCACCGAATCCACACCCGGCGGAGGGGCAAAACGCTCCGCCGGTTTTCGGCATTTCCTGAGAAAATCCGCCGGAAAATGAAACGATTTCCTGTTCCGGTGCGTTTATATGAATGTGAGCGATCACAAATCATATGAAAGCGAGTGGAAATCATGAAGAAGACATTGTCCCTGCTTCTGGCGCTGTTGATGCTGCTGGCAGCCCTGCCTGCTGCGGCACAGGGAAGCAAGCTGCCTCTGTATGAGGTGTATCCCGTCAACGCGGGGGAGAATATCTGGTTTGAGGTGAGCACCCGCTACGAGGCTTTCGAAACGCCCGGCTCTTTCCCGGTGATCGGTGTGATCGACCCGGAGGCGACGAATATCATGGCCGCCAATGCGGTCTTTGCCTGCATTTCCGAGGGGCTTGTGATCCGCCCGGGCGACATGGACGTCCGGGGCTTTGCCCAGGAGGGCCGCGCCGTGCTCGCCGGAACGGAGAATACCGGCTCCAGCCGCGTCATTGAGCGGTACGAGATCAACGACCTGCCCGCCTTCCGCGTGGTGATGCTGGGGCAGGGCTACGAGATGATCTGGGTGGGCGACGACGGCGACATGTATTTCTTCATGTACCCCACAGCGGACGCGACCTTCGCGCAGGATATGCGGGATATGGCGGCGACACTGCATCTGGTCAGCGCCAACACGCCCGCCCGCTGCGACGCGGCGGACTACGAGTACACCGCTGACGATGAGGGCGTGACCATCACCGGCTACACGGGTGACGCCGTCCGCGTGGCCATTCCGGAAGCCATTGACGGCAAGCCTGTCGTGGCGCTGGGGGAGATGGCCTTCTACGAAACCGACGTGACCTGGCTTTCCATCCCGGACAGCGTGACGACCATCGGGCGCTATTGCTTCGGCGGCTGCACGCTGCTGCAGACGCTGCGCCTGCCCGCGAATCTCACCGAGATTCCTGACGGCATGCTGGAAAGCTGCTTCCGCCTGCTGGCGCTGGACATCCCTGAGGGCGTGAAGTCCATCGGCAGCGGCGTGTTCTGGGGCAATTTCTACCTGGAAACGCTGCATCTGCCCGCCTCGCTGGAAACGCTGGGCGGATTCAACTTCGTCAACGAGGAGCTGCTGGAGCGCTTCACCGTGGCGGAGGGTAACACGGCCTTCACAACGCTGGACGACGGCGCGGTGCTCCTCTCTGCTGATGGCAAGCGGCTGATCCGCTACTGCGGCTGGCAGGAGCGCGCGAGCTACACGATTCCCGAGGGCGTGGAGGTCATTGACTCCTTCGCCTTTGCGGACTGGGGGCAGCTGCGCAATGTCATCGTTCCCGAGGGCGTTGTCACCATCGAGGGCTCGGCGTTCATCGGCCTGCGCGGTCTGCAGTCGCTGACGCTCCCGGCAAGTGCGGTCAACCTGGGCGTGCTGAACCCGGAGAAGATGGGAAGCGTGGCCATCTCGCACCTGTCCGCTGAGAGTGACGAATCTGCTGCGCAGCAGGGCGGAACGGCCAGCATCTGCGGCGACGTGGTTATCATTGCCCCCGAAGGCAGCGCGGCGCAAGCCCATGCAGAACAGTTCAATCTGATTTTCGAGGCGGCACAGTCCGCTGAGGATATATTGCAAGAATAACATAACATAAAGGAGTGCATTCCCATGAAGATCCTGATCGTGAATGCCGGTTCTTCTTCCCTGAAGTACCAGCTGGTGGACATGGACAACGAGACCCTGATCGCCAAGGGCGGCGTGGAGCGCATCGGCCTGGAGGGCGCGAACCTGAAGCAGAAGGGCGCCGACGGCAACGTCAACGCCGAGTACGTCCAGCCCATCGAGAACCACGTCGTGGCCTGCGACCTGATGATCAAGGCCCTGCTGGAGTCCAAGGTTATTGCCTCCATGGACGAGATCGGCGCGGTCGGCCATCGCGTGCTGCACGGCGGCGAGGAGTTCACCGCTTCCTGCATCATCACCGAGGAAGTCAAGGCGGCCATCAAGAAGTACATCCCCCTGGGCCCGCTGCACAACCCCGCCAACCTGATGGGCATCGAGGCCTGCGAGAAGGTCATGCCCACCACCCCCCAGGTGGCCGTGTTCGACACCGCTTTCCATCAGACCATGCCCCCGAAGGCCTTCATGTACGGCGTTCCCTATGAGTACTACTCTGAGATGGGCGTGCGCCGCTACGGCTTCCACGGCACCTCTCACCGCTACGTGTCCAAGCGCGTGTGCGAGTTCCTGAACATCGATCCCGTGGGCAAGAAGATCATCGTCTGCCATCTGGGCAACGGCTCCTCCCTGTCCGCCGTGGTTGACGGCAAGTGCGTGGACACCTCCATGGGCCTGACCCCCCTCGAGGGCCTGCTGATGGGCACCCGCTGCGGCTCCTGCGATCCCGCGGTCGTCCAGTTCATTGCCAACAACAAGAACATGACCCCCGATCAGGTGCTGAACCTGATGAACAAGCAGTCCGGCCTGCTGGGCATCGCCGGCGAGGGCACCTCTGACATGCGCGACATCGACCGCCTGGCTGACGAAGGCCATGAGCGTGCCGGTCTGGCCCGCGACATGCTGTACTACCAGATCAAGAAGCTGATCGGCTCCTACATCGCCGCCATGAACGGCGTGGACGTGATCTGCTTCACCGCCGGCATCGGCGAGAACGGCCCCGAGCTGCGCGAAGCTGTGATGGAAGAGTTCGGCTGGCTGGGCATCAAGATCGACAAGGAAGTCAACAATTGCAAGGGCAAGGAGATCGTCATCTCCACCCCCGATTCCAAGGTTACCGTGTGCGTCATCCCCACCAACGAGGAGATCATGATCGCCCGCGACACCAAGGAGCTTGTCGAAGGTAAGTAATCCATCAGGAGAACATGCGCCGGGGGAGTATTTTCCCCCGGTGTTTTCCCTTTTTTTCTGCGGAAAGGTGTTGACAAATCCGCGAGAAAATCCTATAATATCAGACGGTATGATTTGAGGTGATGAGCACTTGAAGCTTGATGTTCTCCATGTCCTGCGTGATCCCGGCACGGAATACGCCTTTTCTGT
>JBGVOA010000353.1:0-1351 GCA_045126095.1 Christensenellales bacterium
ATCCCAGCTCAGATACTTTTTCCAGTCCACCTTCCCGGACGCTCTGGGCGTCCAGTCGATGGTGCATGTGCTGCCGATGTCTCCTCTTAAGTCACCGGGAACCATGAGCCTGCCGCATACGGGGCAGTTCAATGTTTTCACGGCTCACTCCTCCTTCAGCTCACCGAGCATCTGCTCCGCTCTGCGGATGGTCTGCACGCCGATCCAGGCGGTGAGCATGATGCGAAGCACCTGGTCGATGCGCTTTTTCGCGCCGGGGACCGGCTCTGCGTAATCCTTCAGGATATCGGCGATGGCCGTATCCCAGCTGTCCTTGCCGCCGATGTGCCGCGCACGGGCCGCCAGCCGCAGGAACATGAAGTACAGGGCGGTATCGTCGATCAGGTCGTCGCTGGCATCGTCCAGCTCACCGTTGACGTAGGTCAGCAGGGAGCAGATCTTGTCCATCGTCATGGCGCTGCGCAGCATGTTGATGGTGACGATGCGGCTGAACTGCTGGATGGAATACCGCTTATTCACCGGGTTCGACAGGAAGCCCCGTTTGACCCAGTTCTGGATGTCGTGGGCCTCCACGCCGGAGACGGAGGCCAGCTGGCTGCGGATCATGCCGCCGCCGAGGAACATGCCCTCGATCTGCCGGATGGAAGCCTCCACATCTGCTCTGGGCCCCCGAAGGACCGTTCCCGGAATCGTCCATTCCATTTGTTTACACCTCCATGTGTTTGATGTAACCTGATATTATCATAGGGTTATGTGATTGTCAATAGATATAACGAAACTTCGTTCACTTGTACAATTCCCTATCGATATACTTGTATAGAATGGCTGAAAGAAAAGAAAAATATGCACTCATAGAAAAGCCTCCACATTGCTGCGCAGCAAAGCAGAACCAAACCGGCTTCCCTACTGCATGTCATCGCGAGGAGCGAAGCGACGCGGCGATCTCCTGGTACTTCGTTCGTCTTCGCACATTCTGCCAGGAGATTGCCACGGCCTGGCGGCCTCGCAATGACAGCGGTATTTTTTAGCGGTTCCTTCTGTTTTACTGCGGCAATCATCCAACCTGCTCGGCGGGATGGTGCTCCGCGCAGCGAATCAAAAATCCCATGATTGCCGGGGGCAATCATACCTTGATTCCTATGCCCCGCCCTACAGGTGCGTTTCTTTTAGATATCGATATTGATGGCGTACTTTGCGTTTGTCTCGATCCATTCCTTGCGCGGCTCCACCTGCTCGCCCATGAGGATGGTGAAAATTTCGTCGGCGCGGGCGGCATCGGCCAGGGTGATGCGGCGCAGG
Organism: Christensenellales bacterium; assembly: GCA_045126095.1. Lineage (GTDB taxonomy): Bacteria > Bacillota > Clostridia > Christensenellales > Aristaeellaceae > UBA11524. The sequence continues at coordinate 1,300 of JBGVOA010000353.1, forward strand.
GTGCGGCGTTCGGGGTCCATGGTGGTCTCCCACAGCTCCTCCTTGTTCATCT
>JBGVOA010000354.1:0-5253 GCA_045126095.1 Christensenellales bacterium
CTACTGGCACCACGCAAACCACCCCTTGCGAGTGGGTTTTTGCTTGTATCGAGAATGGTTACAGGAATAAGCGGCCCCTGAAAGGAGGTTCGTCCTTCCAGGGGCCGCCATGATGTCGGGAATTACTGCAGATTTGCCTTCAGGGCAGCGATGGCTTCAGCGGTCATGCTGTGGCCCAGCAGGTAGGCTTCCGCGCCGGCAGACAGATCAACGCCCTCCAGGGAGGCGTTCTTCTCCAGGCCGCAAACCACGCGCAGCATGTCCATCACGTTCTTTTCCGCGATCATGTTGTACTTGTCCGCGTCAGCAACGGGATCAATGCCGTAGTAGTTGGTGTAGCTGGTCATGTAGTCAGCCACGATCTCCTCCACAGAGCCGCCCATCAGAGCGCTCAGCAGCATGGAGGTGAAGCCTGCGCGATCCTTGCCCTCGGTGCAGTGCACCAGATAGGGAGCCTCATGCTCGGAAAGGAAGGTCAGACCGGCAACCACGCCAGCGGCGAATTCGTCGGAATCATAGTTGATGGGCATACCCAGCGCAATGACGTTTCCGGCGTCGTACAGATCCTTGTAGTAAGCGGAGGCAAAGTCCTCTGCGGCGGCGTAGGCGACGATCTCGTCAGCCGTGTCGCCCATGTTCATCACGGTGTTCACGCCTGCGGCAGCCACCAGCGTGCAGGAGATGGCAGCACGGTTATTCTCATTGTTGATGGGGGAAGCAGCGCGGTACAGCTTGCCCTCGCCGATGGAGCCGACCTTGACCATGCGGAAGTTGGCGAAAATCTCATCCGTGGCGTAGTCAGCGCGGTCGTTGGTGTAGACCAGGCTGTTCATCACCTGAACGTCCAGCGCGGCAGCGGGGCTGGTCAGGGTGATGGTGACCTCGTCGCCGATGCCGATGCCGGCGGTCTCGGCAAACTTGCCGTAGTTGATGCACACGGCGATGTACTCATGGCCGGGATAAGCGCGCACCATCATGGCGCCCTTGTCCACATAGTAGCCGTCAAAGAAGGGCATCTCACCCTCGAAGGTACCGGCCTTGACGCTCACAACGTCGCCCAGCGTGAAGCCAGCAGCCAGAAAATCAGGGATGCTCACGTCCAGCAGGGCGTGGCCATACTTCTCGATCTCCGTCACGTGGCCGGTGACGCTTACGGGCGCTTCGGCAAAGGCGGTCAGGCTGGTCAGCAGCAGCATGCAGCACAGCAGCAGGGAAAGAAGCTTCTTCATCATCGTGTCTCTCCTTTTCAATTGTCGTTCCCGGATTGGGTTGTATCTGTATTTTATCATTGTTCGGCAAGAAAAGCAACGGAATCAGTTCCGTTTTTTGCATATCTGATCTTCTTTGCAGAAAAAAGCCTGCCAGATTCCCGGCAGGCCTTCGCTGATTCAGTATTCATACACGGTCGCAACGCCGCTGACGTTGTCCAACGACAGCGTGTACGCTTCGCCTGCGCCGTCCACCAGAACGGTGAAGGGGTCAGCTGCGTTGTCCACCGGCTGCCAGACGATCTCGTAGCGCTTTTCGCTGTTCTCGTACACGGCGATGTGCGGGTTTTCCATCAGGTACCCGATGTACTCCTCCAGGCAGAGGCCCAGGCTGTGCATGGCGGCGGCGTGGCCTTTGCCCACATAGCGGTAGCAGTTGAGCGCGGTGTTCACGCCGGTTTTATAGGACTTGTCCGCAGTGTCGGCGGTGGGATAGCCCTCCACGGGGAAGCGGAAGACAAAGCCGTAGCGCCAGGCGTTCTCCAACAGCCACTGGCCGTCGGGGGTGTCGTAGAAGGGCGCGGTGCGGTAGTAATTGCGGATTTCGCCGCCCTCCCGCGAGTACAGGTACAGGCAGAAGCTCAGGCCGGAGTTGAATTCGCTCGTGCCGGGGGCGTTGACATATTTCGCGGCGCGGATGGCCAGCACCTCGTCGGATACTTCGGGATCACGGCTGCGCTGACGCTCCATTTCGGCAGTGAAGAGCGCATTTTGCTCCTCCCAGGTGCGGAAGGTGTAGCCCTTTTTCACCACATAGCGGTCATAGCCCTGGGCTTTCGCGGCCTGCAGCAGCTCCAGCAGCGCGTCGATGGCCACGGGGTGCAGCTTGCAGGTGGAGTCGTCCCAGAAGCTGTTCAGGCCGCTGTAGCGCGCGTAGGTGTGGAGGGGCTGGATGGCGCTCTCATCGAAGTCCGCCGGACGGGTGTGCCAGAGGTTGACCAGCAGCAGTCCGCCGAACATTGCGTCGCTGCGCTGGACGGTAATGGTTTGCGGCTCCGCGGGCGCAAAGGGCGGCAGGACGCTGACCTCCCAGCCTTCGCCCAGCGCGGTCAGGGGGAGCAGAAGCGCAAACAGCAGACAAAACAGCTTTTTCATGGTTTTCCCTCGCTTTCCTGGTGTTGGGTTCAACAATATAAACGCAGGACGGCTGAGGAAGGTTTCATTTTTGCGCAGAAATTTACAATGATGACAAAGGAGCGGCCTCCCTGCATGTGGGAGGCCGCTCCTGTTCAGTTGGATCAATACTCGTGCACGGTGACCACGCCGCCCCAGTTGTCCAGGGACATGGTGACGTTGTTGCGGGAGCCGTTGGTGGTGACGGAGAAGGAAGCCACGTTGTCGCCGACCTCCTGATAGACGATCTCATAGCGCTTGCGGCCGTTCTCGAACACAGCGATATGGGGATGATCCTTCAGGTACTCCAGGTACTCCTCCAGGCACAGGTCCAGGTGATTCATCACTGCCGCATGGGCCTTGCCCACATAGCGGTAGCAGTTGAGGGACTGGTTCATGCCGGTCTTGTAGGCCTTGTCCACGGTAGAGCTGGTGGGGAAATTGTTGGTGGGGAAGCGGAAGACGAAGCCGTAGCGCCAGGCGTTCTCCAGCAGCCACTGGCCGTCGGGGGTATCGTAGAAGGGCGTATCCTTGTAGTACTGCTTGACCTCGCCCTCTTCGCCCTCATATAGGTAGAGGCAGAAGCTCAGGCCGGAGTTGAACTCGCTCGTGCCGGGGTAGTTGACGTTCTTGCGGGCGCGGGCGATCAGCTCTTCATCAGCCATGTTCGGGCGGCTGGTGCGCTGACGATCCAGCTCGGCGTTAAACCGGGTCTGCTGATCCTCAAAGGTGCGGAAGTTGTAGCCCTTTTTCACCACATAGTGATCGTAGCCCTCAGCCTTGGCGTCCAGCAGCATTTCCACCAGCGCGTCGATGGCCACGGGATGCAGCTTGCAGGAGGCGTCGTCCCAGAAGCTCTCCAGGCCGGTGTTCGCACCGCGGACGTAGGAGTTCAGGGACACCATCATGCTCTCGTCGAAGTCCTCCGGGCGGGAATGCCACTCGTTCACCAGCAGCAGGCCGCCGAACATCGCGTCGCTGCGGCTGACGGAACGGCTGTAGGGGCTCTCCAGCGGGTAGTGGGTCAGGTCGATCACGTCCCAGCCCTGGCTGGCAGCGGCAGGCCATGCCTTGTTGGCGGTATCGCCGTTGATGCTGGCCAGATACTCTTCCTTGGTGATCTCCCATTCCTGGTCGATGCGCTCGTTTTCGTCCCTGACGATCTGCTGCTCAGCCGCCAGGTTGTCTGCACGCTCCTGGTCGATCTTGCCCAGGACGACCTGTGCAGCCACAGCCAGCGCGACAAAGAGAACCAGCACCACGATCAGTAGGATCATCGGGTCAAAGCGTTTGGTTGCCATATAAAACACCTGCCTTTGCGGGATTTGGTACGGGGGATATACCTTCTGCACCCTCAAACAGGTGCAATCCGGCGTATTCTTATCAGTTATTCGCCGCCGGATGGCCGTTTTCCTGCTTGCATCGCGCGCCTGGGGAAAACTTGCATGAAAATTTACATTCCCGGGCATGCTGGTCGTGACTTTCAGAAAGGAAGGTGCATCAATTTGCGCAAGAACATGATCTGGATCCTCTGCATGCTGCTTTCGGCGGCGCTGCTGACCAGCTGTGCGGCGGGGGCGGAGCAGCGCACGGGCGAGGCGCAGGGCTACGGCGGCCTGCTCCGGGTGACTGTCAGCGTCAGCGGGGAGGACATCACCCGGGTGGAGGTCACCAGCCACAATGAGACCCAGGGCGTGGGCACCCGCGCCATCGAGGCGCTGCCGGATATGATCGTCCAGGCGGACAGCACCGATGTGGACGGCGTGTCCGGCGCGACCATCACCAGCAACGCCATCAAGGCCGCCGTCAGCCAGGCGCTGGGGCAGCAGATGCAGCCTGAACCGACGGATATGACGATGCAGGCCGATGACGCTGCGTCCGCTATGAGCGGCGTGGGCATGGCTGCCACGGGCCGCCTGGGCCCCGGCACGGCGGAGGACGGCTCCCCCGTGTACTCCTTCAACGTGGTGTTTGCCAGCGCCGATTTCGACCATGAGGGCCGCATCCTTGCCCTGGACGTGGATCAGCTGGAGGTGCTCTCCAGCCAGTTCACCGGCTTCCCGGAGGAAAAGGAGGCCGAGGCGGATTTCCTCAGCCAGGTCAGCCAGTGGAGCACCAAGGGCGCGAAGGGCGAGGGCTACATGCTGGGCAGCGGCTCCTGGCGGCAGCAAATGGATGCCTACGAGCAGATGATGACCGGCATGACCGTGGACGAGGTGAACGCCTGGTTCGAGCAGAACTTCTCCACAGAAACGGGCAAACCTGTGGATAACGCGGACGCGGTGACCGGCGCGACCATGTCCCTGCGGGATGAGCACGGCGACATTCTCACTGCCATCCAGCGTGCCTGGGAGGATGCGCAGCGCAATCAGGGCGCCACGTCCACCGACATGTCCACCCCTGCGGAGGACGGTCTGATGAACGACACCAACACCCAGACGGATGTGACCGAGGGCGCGAGCTACGGCTGAGCTTCCGAAAGGAATGGCGGACAGGCAGGATTTTGCCCGCCGGAAAGCGAAAACCTCCGCGACACACAAACGCGGAGGTTTTTCGTTATGCAGATCATCACCGTTCAGCCCGGGGAGAGCGCCCTTCAAAACGCCATCGACAGCCTGCCTGCGGACGGCACGCCCGCCGTGATCCGCCTTGCGCCCGGCGAGTACCGCGAAAAGGTCGAACTGCGCCGCCCCAATACCACCATCGAGGGCGCAGGCGCGGACAAAACCCGCATCGTGTGGGCCGACGCGGCCACGACCATCCTTCCCGACGGTGTGAAGCGCGGCACCTTCCGCACCTACACGCTTCTGGTGCTGGCGGACGGCTGCACCCTGCGCGGCCTGACCATCGAGAATGCCGCCGCGCCCCGCGA
>JBGVOA010000355.1:0-4655 GCA_045126095.1 Christensenellales bacterium
GTCCAGAGACTCCCGCAGGCAGGATTCCAGCTCCCGCGCAGAGGCTATGAGCTTTTCCTCTCCCAGCAGGATCAGGTTCGCCCGGCGCTTGACGTAGGCGCTGATGACGCACACCTGCGAGAGCAGGGCCTTGGCATTCTCCGGCTGCGCGCAGCTTTGCCGCAGAAGCTCGTCCGCCTTGTTCAGCTGCGGCGCGATCTCCTGCGCAATGCGGTCGTACAGGCGGCTCTTTTCCTCGGCCTGCAGGCGGCGCTCGCGCAGCGCGACCTCAGCCTTCATCAGGTCATAGCGCTCGCCGAGGGTGTCATTGGCCTCGCGCAGGCTGTCCGCCAGATCGTTGATGGCCTTCACATCGTCCTTCCAGTAAATGTATCCGTCGTGGATGGCCTGGGCATGGAGGATGGCGTCGCCCAGATCGACGGGCTGCTGACGGGCCTGCGCCATCACCGCCTTGTCCAGCGGCGCGGCATTGGCAGAGGCATAGTGAATCCGCTGCGCGCCGTCGACGATCTGCGCGGCGATGGTGGATTTGGCGAACAGCTCGCGGTAATTCATGTTGGAGGGGATCAGGCCGCTCTGGATGGCGCCCTCCAGCATCATGATGATGATCAGGCTGTCAATGGCGGTCAGGTCGCATTCGATGAAGCCGAGGCTGTAGGCTGTCCAGAAGCCGATGCCGAAGACAGCGATCAGCAGCGGCATGGTCTGGAAACGCTTGCTGCCGGGCACGCGGCTCTTGACCATCAGCCCGATGACGAAGAACAGCGCCAGCACAAAGAACCATCCCATCACAGGGATATACATGAAGCCGTAGCCGTAATCGCTGTTGTAGACTTCAAAGCCACCCGGGAAGGTGAATACCAGCTGGTGCAGATCGTTGGTGAACACCACAGCCAGCAGGAAAAGCGCGGGGATGAACAGATACCGCATCCATACGGGGCTGCGGTAGCCTTCGGGCTTGCCGATGTGATCCACCACAAACACGCCGATCAGGGGTACCAGAATCATCGCGATATAGTAGCTGTACCAGCAGTAGCGTCCGATGGGCTCCGTCACGATGACATAATCGAATTTGATGATACGCACGACCTGCCAAAGCAGCAGCAGCCCGCCCACCGTCAGCAGCATTTTGCGGATGCCTGTGTTCAGGATGCGCCGCCGGATCGACACGCACCAGGCGACCGTCAGCGGCACCTGAATGGCCCAGCGCAGCGTCATCATGGAGATGGCCAGCAGGGAATTCTCCATCATGGGATGGAAAACGAAGCGCAGCGAATAGGCCACCAGCAGCGCGGCGGCGATCAGCAGCAGATAAGTGACGGATCTCTTTTTTGATAACGGCATAGGCAACTCTTCTTTCATCAGGAACTTTGCCGCAGGGCAGATGAATAACAGAAGCTTTCATTCTAATTATACCAACTCCGTGCGGGGTTTGCCACTACACAAAAGTACCGTTTTTCACTCGTGCCATGAAAAACAGTACTTTCGTGTAGTTCCGGAGCAGAAAGCAAGCTGATAAAATGAAAGTGGATGATATTACGTTCATAAAGGATGTGTAAATGAGAGCTGGACAAGGCACAGTTCTCAACCGACTTTTCCTTCGCGGACGGGACAGCCATCCACGCCAGCGGCTGCGGGAGCTTTCCGGAAAACTACGGGGCGCTTCCGGGGCCATCGCCGCGCATTCCCTGCAGCCCCTGCCGGAGGACATACGCGGCTGGTAACCTTCACTTTATACACTCTGCGGCTCACGGCCGCAAAAACATATGGATGGAGGGTGTAAACATGAAGACCTATCGTAGAATGTTCGCACTGCTGATGACCCTGGTCATGCTGCTTGGCATGTTCCCCGCGGCGCAGGCGGAAGTCATCCAGTGCGACCACAACTGGGCATGGCGCTGGCCCAACGGTCAGCCTGCCAACTGTCAGGACTGGAAATGGTCCGAATCGTACTGTACCAAGTGCGGCGTCGGCGACGGCGGCTTTGAGCAGTGCGGCCCGCACAGCTGGAGAGAAACGATCGTCGAAGAGCCCTGGTGCGACGTCGGCGGCATGAAGGCCTTGATCTGCTCCGTGTGCGGGGAATGGCAGGGCAACGGCACGCCCCTGGCCCCTCTGGGGCACAGCATGGGCCCCTGGACCTGGGCGCATGGCTATGCGGCTTCCTGCACCGAGGGCGCCTGGCAGGTGCGCTCCTGTACCCGCTGCGGCGCGCAGGAGGATCGCTATATCGAGCCGACGGGCCACAGGTTCGGCGAGTGGATCGTCACACAGGAGCCCACCTGCACCGAGCGCGGCAGGCAGCACCACGTCTGCACCGTCTGCAAGTACTCCGAGTGGGAGCCCATCGACACGATCGACCATGTCTTTGGCGATTGGCGCGTGATCGAGGAACCCCAGGTTGGCATTCCCGGCACCGAGCGCCGTGCCTGCATCTATGGCTGCGGCACCCACGAGGACCGCGAGATCCCGCCGCTGGAGGAAAAACTGAGTGCGGACGGCCTGGAGCTGACCCTGGTGCTGAGCAGTACCCCTGCCAACGGCGAGTACTTCGTCGTGGGTGAGGAAGTGGTCTTCACCGAGAGCTGGGTCAACAACACCGGCAAGATCCTGTTCCCCTTCTCCGTATCCATCTGGACATGCGGCACCCCTGTGTTCGGCAGCGAGATTGATCAGATCTGCAGCTGGTTTGCGGAAGACGCAGGCGGGCCCGTGGCTCCCGGCGCATCCGGTTCCCACACGCTGACCGTCACCGTGACGGAGGCTGACGTCGCCCGCGGCGCCATCTACGCCATGGCTGAGCTCCTTTCCACCGTGCAGGACGGCCCTGATCTGGAGAACGTCACCACGCCCTTTGTCACCGCCCCCTGCAGCGAGGGTGAGCCGGTGAACAGCGCCGGCGTCCGCCTGGAGAAAGAACTCCGCAACGCCCCTGCCAACAGCGAATTCTACGTGCCCGGCGAGGTGCTGAACTACGCCCTGACGCTGCGCCTTGACGACGGCCTGATCCTGGACGATGCGGCCATCTACGATCCGATCACCGGTGGCGACGGGCTGGTGATGCCCGGCGGCAAGGGCCTCTACGGCGGCATGGGCAATGATGTTTTCTACGTCGTGACCGAGGAAGACGCGCAGCGCGGCTATGTGGAGAACACTGCCTACGCCACCTGGATCTACCGGGACAGCGGCGAGGCTGGACGCTGCGAGTCCGAAACTGTGATCGCGGTCTGCGGCATGGGCGAGTTGCCCGAGGGCTATGAGCCCGCTGGCATCCTGCAGGTCGAAACCGTAGCGACCACCACGCCTGTCAACGGCACCCATTATGTCGAGGGCGAAACGGTGATCCTGGCTGATGTGTTCGCCAATCGTTCCGCCAACCTGACCCTCACCGGCAGCGACTGGGTGAATGTGGAGGTGCTGGGCAAGGGCATCTTCAACCGCAATGACAACTTTGGTGCGGATGCGGTGCTGGCTCCCGGTGAGAGCAAGATCCTGCTTTACAGCACCTATGTCATCACTGCCGAGGACGTGGCCCAGGGCTACATCCAGAAGACCGTGCATGCGGGCTTTGCGGATGAGAACGACCTCTTCTACACCGGCAGCTTCGAGATCCGCATCCCCTGCGGCGAGGGTGAGCTGCCTGAGGACTATGGGACCTCCGGGGTCCTGAAGGTGGAAACCGTTGCGTCCACCACCCCCGCCAACGGCAGCTATTATGCCGAGGGCGAAACAGTGATCCTGGTCGATGTGTTCACCAATCGTTCCGCCAACCTGACCCTCACCGGCAGCGACTGGGTGAACGTCGAAATTCTGGGCAAGGGCATTTTCAACCACAACGCCGACTTCGATGCGGACGCGGTGCTGGCCCCCGGCGAAACCAAGGCGCTGCTGACCAGCGAGTATGTTATCACGGCTGAGGACGTGGCCCAGGGCTACATCCAGAAGACCGTGCCTGCCGGTTTCGTTGGTGACGACGACATGTTCTACACCGGCAGCTTCGAGATCCGCATCCCCTGCGCTCCGGAAGCTGAAGCCGGCCTCATCGTTGAGAAGACCTGCATCACCCCCTATGCCGAGGGTACTGACTACTTCGTCCCCGGCGATGAGATCACCTACGAAATCACCGTCACCAACAACACCGGTGAGGCTCTCTACGACGTAGAGATCTCTGATCCCCTCAAGGGCAGCAACGAGGACGCCATCATCGACCGCATTCCCGAAATGATGGTCGGCGACAGCGTCACGGTGACCTTCACCTACGTTCCCACCATCGAGGATGCGAACCCTGTCAACGGCGAGCACATCCTCAACACCGCTTATGCCATGGGCTACACCGTCCACGGCGAGCAGGTCAACGGCACCAGCAACACGGTGGAAGTTGCCCTGCTGTACCTGGGCGAGGTCAAGCTGAGCAAGACGGTCGTCAACACCCCCGCCAACGGCATGCACTTCGTGCCCGGCGAGACCATCGAGTTCGTCATCGACGTCGTCAACGATACGTACTACCCCTTCTACGACCCGATCCTGCTCGATCCGCTGTGCGAGGATCAGTACGTCTACGATGCGCCGAACGAAATGAGTTACCTGTGCTACTTCGACGGTCAGCTGAGGAACGACCGTGACAATGTGTGGGCGATCCCCGTGACCTACGTCGT
>JBGVOA010000356.1:0-25526 GCA_045126095.1 Christensenellales bacterium
TGGTGCCAGTAGGACTCGAACCTACGGTCTCGCTCCGCTCGGTCAGATAACGTTTTCCCCTGCTGCTTCCGCCACTGGCGGCGCAGGGGAAAACGCCCCATCGATGTGAATGATGACAGCAAAAAACCAGCCCTTACGGACTGGTTGTGGTGGTGCCAGTAGGACTCGAACCTACGACCCCATCGATGTGAACGATGTGCTCTACCGACTGAGCCATGGCACCATGTCGCTTAACGACATGAACAATAATACCACGCATCAACCCATTTGTCAAGCCCTAAAATAAATAATTTTGAAAAAACCGTCGGCAGAAATGCCTTTTCAGCCTTCTGCCGACGGTTTGCCGTATGTTGCTTTATTCCCCGTCCTTTTCAATCTCCAGAATGGTGGGCGTCGGCGTCGGGGTGGACGTGGGGGTGGGCGTCGGCGTGGCCGTGGTCTCCGTAGAACCGTCCACCGCGCTCTCAGACCACAGCACAAAGGAGGTATCGCCGTAATACTGGGCAACCTGCTCCATGGCCACCATGGTCTTGAGCCAGTTGACCCTTTCAACCGCCTTGCTGTACGCCTCGCCCAGGGTGATCTGGCCGTCGCCGTTCGTGTCCGCCGGGAGGCTGCCCAGCCACTGCTGCTTCCACTCGTCATAGCCGCTGCCGTAGCACAGGCCGTAGGTGAAGGCGCCAAAGGAGGTCACGCCGTCCGACAGGCTGGCGGACACCTGATTCTTCGAGCAGGCCGTCAGCACGATGTAGCCGTTGCTGGCCAGGTTGTCATCCTTGTTGAAGGAGGAGAAGGCGCTGATGACCGCGCTGTTGAAGGCCGCAGGGGAGGCTGCATCGTTGGACTTGCCGATCATCATGCCGCTGTAGCAGCAGTCCAGGATCACGATTTTCGTGCCGGGAATCAGGTCCAGATACCTGCGCAGGTTGCTCACGGAGATGGAGGTGTTGCCCACGCCCACCAGCGAGCCGGCGGAGGTGCCGTGGCCGCTGTAATAGAACAGGGACACATCGCAGCTGCGCGCGCCCGCAAAGGTCGACGCAATGGCGCTCTGCATCGCAGAGGCATTCAGATTCAGCTGCAGGTTGACGGCAAAGTCCGTGCCGTCCATGCTGTTCAGCACATTCCGCATGGCATACACGTCCGTATCGCAGCCGTCCAGCTGGGAATCCGTGCCCGGGTAGGTGTTGCCGATCAGCAGCGCCCTGTACACCGGAACGGGCTCCTTCACCGTCACGCCCGCAGAGGAGGCAGAGATGCGGTCTCCCAGCGCGTCCACCGCCGTCACGGTCACCTGGCAGGTACCGGCATGGTCGGGGCTCCAGGTCACAAACGGCTCAGCCGTGATGAGGCTGGAGGCGTGCCCCTCCACGGTGAAAACCCAGATGTAGCTCACATCGCCGTACGCGCCGCTCACCTGGGTCATCCAGGTGACGTCTTCGCCCACGGTGCATTCGCTCACGTCCGCCACGGGAGCAGTCAGCGTCATCGCATCATAGGTGGATACGCTCACGCCCTCAGGGGGGAGCAGATAAGAGGGCACGCTGAAGGACACGCCCTCGCAGCCGCGCAGCACCAGCGTATCCAGCGCCAGCAGGGGCTCGCCGCCCACCAGCTTGGGCAGGACGATCTCGCTGCCCGCCGCCATGCTGTCCACCGCGCACAGGGGAATGGCCTCGCCGGTGGTCAGGCTGAAGAAAACGCCATCCTGCACAACGAGCGTCTCCGCGGCATAGAAGCCGCTCGCGCCGGAAGCCGCGCCGCCCTCCGGCGCAAACACGAAGGGCACGTCCGTCAGCGCCGTCACAGCCGTTTCCGCGCCGTTCAGGGTGACGTAGGCAGCGCTGCCGCCCGCAAGCACGTCCGCCGCAAGGCTCGTGCAGCCCTCGGGGACGATCAGCGCATGCAGACCCGTGCCCGCAAAGGCGCGGCTGCCCACGCTTGTGACGCCATCAGGCAGCGTCAGCACGCCCGTGAGCTTCGTATCGCCCTCAAAGGCGCTGGCTTCGATGCTCTCCAGATTCTCCGGCAGCTCCGCCACAGCCGTCATGCACAGCATGGCACACAGCAGCAGCGCAAACGCAGCGATGATCTTCTTCATCCGTATCCCTCCTGTATTACTCAGCCTCCGCAGGCAGATAGGGCAGGGTGATGCAGGCCATTCCCTCCGAGGAGTCCATGGCCGCCAGCCGCTCCTCCTCCTGGACAACAAAGGCCTTCAGTTCGCGGTTGACCCGATCCTTCAGGTCGTAGTTCATGTCCACCTGCATCAGGTGCAGCACATGGGCCCCCAGCGGGCCGGTGATGAACTTGGGCTGATAATCATTGGGCTGCTCGCTGCCGCCATTGCGGTCGACAGAGGTGGTCTGCACCGGGTACAGGCTCAGCTGCTGGCCGATGTAGTTGCCCTCGTCATCGAAGGTGAGCACCGCGCGGACAACCAGCGCCGGGGCCGCATCCTGCACGGTGGTCTTCTTCTTGGGCGTTTTCTGGTAGGCGCTGCGGTTGCCGCCGAAGCAGAAATTGCCCAGGGAGTACACCGCGCTGCGGTTGCCGATCACGTCCATGCCCATCACCACATGGGCGTGGTGGCAGATGACCAGATCCGCGCCGGCCTTCATGGCCATGGCGGTAAAGACCGTCTGCGGACGGGTGCGGTGACGGCCATACTCCTGGCCGCCGTGGAGGATGGCGACCACAGCGTCCGCCTGGCCGGATTCCTTCAGCTCGCGGATCTCCACCGACAGCCACGCGCCGCAGCCATCAGGATCGCCCTGCAGGTAATCCTCCCAGTACAGGCTGACGAAGGCGACCGTCACGCCGTCCTTCTCATAGAAATAGAACTTTTCCGTTTCATCCGCGTGCTTGTCGCGGGTGCCGAACCATTCAATGCCCGCCGCATCCAGGGTGGCAATGGTGTCGCGCAGGCCTACGGGGCCATAATCCAGCACATGGTTGTTGGCCAGGGAGACTGCCTCCACACCGGCGGCCGTCAGCGCCTGCACATACTCCGTGCGGCCCCGGAACCAGTAGCCGTCGCCGGCGGAGGTGCCCTTGCCCTTGTCCATCGGCTGGAGCTGGTCGTTATCGGTCAGCACACCCTCCAGGTTGACGATGGTCAGGTCGTCCTCGGCAAAGAAGTCCGCAAAATTGGAAAGGAAGTACTCCGGGCCGTTCGCCGCATAAACCGAGGCGAAGGAGGCCGGATCGTCGCGCAGATAATCCTCGCCGCCCAGGGTCACGTCGCCTGCAAAGGTGATGGTGACGGTCTTGTCCGCCAGCGCCACGGCAGGCAGCAGGAGCAGCAGGAGCAGCAGCAGGGGAAGCTTACGGTGCATGTCGGGTATACCTCACAGTGTTGATGTTAATCCTGGCAGCCGCAGGAGCAGCTGGCACAGCAGCTGCATTCGCCGGGGACGCAGCAGGGCGCAGCCTCCTCTGCCGGGAGCGCCGGGGCAGCCTCCAATTCGGCGGACGGCTCCGTCAGCAGCACAAAGGGGCTCTCCATCGTGCCCTCGCCGGAAGCGATGACGACCTTCTCCATGTCCAGCCAGCAGGCGGGGCGCATGCCCTCGTCCAGCGTGATGACGTTGATGTAGCCCAGTTCGCCCTTGGACTTGATGCAGCGCGCGCCCTGCCGGTTGGTGCTGGACTGCGTGCGGCTCCAGTAGGGGCTGTGATTGCCGCGGCTGCTGCCGTAAACGAACAGACCGTGGGTGGTGGCGTATTCCGTGCCCCAAGCCTTGCGGTCGTTGTCCTTGCTGAAGCCCAGGTTCTTGTCCTTCAATTCGTCGCTGGAAAGGAGGGTGAACATGCCCAGCGTTTCATCCGGAGAGAGCAGCGCCAGCTCGGCGGCGGTGAAGTTGGCGGTGAAATCGCCATTCAGGTACTGCGCCATCTCCGTCTGCGTGAAATCCCCGTCAAAGCCGGGGTTCTTCTTCGCATTGGGCTTGTTGGCGTATTCATTGTAGTCGCCGTGGATGCGCCGGGCCTCCAGCACATATTCGCTGAGGATATACGCCCGGCCGTCCTCCACCTGCAGAACGCGCCACAGGATCGGCTCCACGCCGCCCTCCGCCGTCTGCGGGAAGGTTCCCAGCGTCAGGTACACATAGCCCTGCCCCTTGTCATAGCTCCGCAGCGTGTCCTCCGCCATCGCGGAAGGCGCCAGCAGCAGCAGTGCCAGCAGCAGCGCGAATATCCGGTACAGCCTTTGCATGGATTCACAGCCTTTCTCAGCTCATTTCAGCCCTATCGCCTCGTTTTATTATACCATATTCCAGAGGTGCTTGTCCATAAGCCTGTGCAAGGTTTACATCGTTGACACAGCTTCCCCGGATGTGCTACAATCACAGCAAACCAACGCGAAAGGAAAAACCGCCATGAAGATCGTGATCCTGGACGGCCACGTGGAAAACCCCGGCGACCTGAGCTGGGAGCCCCTTGCTCAGCTGGGCGAGGTGACCGTATACGACCGCACCGCCCCCAAGGACGTGATCGCCCGCATCGGCGATGCGCCCATCGTCATCACCAACAAGACCGTCATCACCCGCGAGATTTTCGAAGCCTGCCCCGCCATCCGCTATGTGGGCGTGCTGGCCACGGGCTACAACGTGGTGGATATCGCTGCCGCCAAGGAGCGCGGGATCATCGTCACCAACGTGCCCGCCTATTCCACCCAGGCCGTGGCGCAGTTCACCATGGCGCTGCTGCTGGAGATCTGCCACCATGTGGGCCGCCACAGCGACTCGGTGCACGCGGGGAAGTGGTCCGCCTGCCAGGACTTCGCCTACTGGGATTACCCGCTGATCGAGCTTGCGGGCAAGACCATCGGCATCATCGGCTATGGCCGCATCGGCCAGGCGACGGCGAAGGCCGCCCAGGCCCTGGGCATGAAGGTGATCGCGTACAGCCGCCACGGCCAGGGCGAGCCCTACGTGCCGCTGGAGGAGCTCTACGCCCGGGCGGACGTGATCTCCCTGCACTGCCCGCTGACGGCGGAGAACACCGGCATGATCAACCGGGAGACCCTCGCGAAGATGAAGGACGGCGTGATCCTCCTCAACACCGCCCGCGGCGCGCTGATCAACGAGGCCGACCTGCGCGAGGCGCTGCTGACCGGCAAGGTGTACGCCGCAGCCGCCGACGTGGCCGCCGTGGAGCCCATCCCTGCCGACAGCCCCCTGCTGGGCCTCCCCAACATGATTTTCACGCCCCACATCGCCTGGGCCTGCTACGAGACCCGTCAGCGCCTGATGGACATCGCCGTTGACAACGTGCGGCAGTTCCTGAATGGCACGCCGGTCAACAACGTCGCCGTGTAAAGGAGGTATCCCCATGCCCCGTCCGACGATCCTCGCCTTTAACCTCACCGACACGCGTCTGGCGAAGCTCCGCTTTGTGTGCATGAAGCTGGGGCTGCTGGTGCAGGTCGTTCCCCCGGAAGACTTCACCCAGCCTCTGTCCGCCCTGGCCGGGCTGACGGAGCGCATCCCGGAACCGGAAAAGACCGACGCCTTCCCGGAGGAGATGCTCGTCTTCTGCCACATGACCAACGCGCAGCTCAACCGCTTTTTGCAGACGCTCAAGCAGCAGCGCGTGCCGGCATTCCCCCTCAAGGCCATCCTGACCCCCACCAACGCTGACTGGACGCCCGTCGCCCTGTGCGCCGAGCTGAAGGAGGAACGCGCCGCCGTCCTCTCCGGCTCCCAGGCGCACGAGGAGAAGTGACATTTCAGCCGCCCACCGGCTGTTTTCAGGCAGCAAGCCTTGTATCCGTGCGTGCAGCATGCTATGCTGTATTCACGGATATTTTCATTGACAGGAGGGTTCTGCATGACCGAAAAGACCGGATACGCCCATCTGCTGCACGAGGGCGAGACCATCCTGTGGGAGGGAAAGCCTGACAAGCGCCTCCTGCCGCCCCGGCGGATGCTGCTGACCTTCCTGCTGATCCTGGCGGTGGTGGTGGTGGGCATCCCCTGGGCCAGCGACGCATGGGACAGCCTCCCTGCCCTCCTGGCCATCATGGGCGGATTCATGCTGTTCTTCCTGCTGCTGCTGACGATTGAAGTCCGCCTGCGCATCCGGCGGGAGATCTACCTGCTGACCGACCGCCGCGCGATGACCGTCGTCCACGAAAGCAGCGGCCCGGCCCTGCGGGACGTGAAGCTGCTGCGCAACATCGACCGCATCAGCGTCCAGCGGGAGGGCAAAGGCTGCGCCACCATCTACATCGGCCCCCAGACCCGCTTCGAGCACTACGACTGGCTCTTCGTGCCGGAGGGCGAGGCCGTCGCCGACCTGATGCGCAGCCAGGCGCAGCACAAATGAAAACAGCGTGCACACCTATGTCAGGCAGGTGTGCACGCTGTTTTTTGCTCCCGCTCAGTCGCAGCGGGTGAGATAAATGGTGATTTCCTTTTCGGAGCGCTTGTCGTACAGCCATGCGTGCTGCTGATTCACGCCCGTCAGGCGATGGGTCTCGGCCATCAACTCCGCCGATTCGCCGGTATACATCCTGTCGCCGTCCACGAGGAAGTGCAGCATTTCGCCGTTCATGCTGCAGGTGCCGTCGTCAAAAAACTCGTAGAGGTTCCCCTGCAGATCCGTCCAGCGGCCCAGGATCAGGTAGCAGCTCTTCTGCAAACGGGAGTCCACCATCTTGTAGCCGGGAATCCGCCTGTAATACACGAGCGCCTCGTAGGGCTTACCGGCGTTCAGCAGCGCGTCGCCCTGCCGGTAGCAGCTCTCCTTGTAGACCTTGAGCATCTCGCTGTAACGGGCGGGCAGCTGGGTCAGGTCAAGCTGCTCCAGCATCATCACCGCATCCGCATAGCGGCCCTCGTTGTAGGCCTGGTTTGCAGGGTTGCGCACGGGGCCGTAGTACAGGTCGTACATGGCCTCCACATGCTGCGGCGCATCGCTGTAATCGCCCAGGGCCGCAAAGAGCCGGGCCGCCCCCAGCAGGTCTCCGGTGTCAGCCACAGCCTTCGCCCGGGCATACTCGGTGGCGGTGATCTGCGCCGCGCTGTCCCGGTAATCCCCCAGGAGGGTGAACAGGCTGACCGCGCCGTCAAAGTCGCCGGAGGTCCGCAGGGCGCAGGCTCCGTCGTACCGGGCCTTCTTCGCCAGGGACACGCTGTCGGCGTAGTCGCCCAGCACATCGTAGATTTCCGCCGCCTGTATGTACTCGCCCTTGAGCGCCAGGGACGCGGCGGTCAGGTAGCGCATCTGGCTGGCCCGGACCGCGCCGTTGCCGTAATCGCCCAGGGCTTCCATCACCGCGGCGGCCTCCTGCCAGCTTCCGGCGGCGTAGAGGCGCTCGGCCTCCTGGTAGCGGATGCTGTTGGCCCGCTCCACGCTTTCCGTGTCGCCCAGCCTGGCCAGCATGTCTGCCGCGGCGCGCCAGTTGCCCTCCTCCAGCAGCTTTTCGGCTGCCTGGAGCGCCAGGGCGGCTGCGTCACCGCTCATATTCTCTGCGCCGGAGGCATTGCCCAGCGCATCGGCCGCTTCCTTCCACTGGCCGCTGTCCGCCATGGACTGCGGCATCTCCATCCGCAGCTGACTGGCTCGCTGGGCGCTGTCCGCATAGCCGCCCAGGGCCTCAAAGGCCGCAGCGGCGGACGCTGCATCCGTGCTGACGAGGGCCTCGGCAGCCTCATAGCGCAGCTGACACACCTGCTCCGTGCTGTCGTAGCCCTCCAGGGCCTCCAGCGCGGCAATGCCGGCCTCCAGATCCGTCCGGGCCAGGGCGATGGCTGCGTCATAGCGCAGAGCCAGCGCACGATCCGCGCTGTCCGCGTAGTCGCCCAGGGCGTCGAAGGCCGCAATGGCCGCCTGGGCGTCCGTCTGCGCCAGGTCTTCCGCGATTTCATACCGCAGCCGCAGCACCTGGGACGCGCTGTCCCGGTAGCCCTCCAGGGCCTCGAAGGCCGCAATGGCCGCCTGGGCATCCGTCTGGGCCAGACGCTGCGCCGCGTTGTAGCGCAGCCGCAGCACCTGCTCCGCGCTGTCCTGGTAATCCCCCAGGGCCGTAAAGGCGGCGATGGCGGCTTCCGGGTCTGCCACAGCCAGGGCCAGCGCCTCCTGATAGCGCAGCTGCTGCGCACGGGCAGCGCTGTCGCCGTAATCGCCCAGGGCCTCAAATTCCGCGATGGCCGCCTCGGTTTCGCCGGATTCCGCCAGAGCGATGGCCGCTGCATAGCGCAGCTGCGCCAGGTGCTCCGCATCGTCCGCCGATTCCGTCTGCGTGCCGAAGGCCTCGATGGCCCCGGCGGAATCGCCCGTTTCTGCGATCGCCTTCGCAGCGGCAAAGCGCTGCTCGCGGACACGCTGGGCGCTGTCGGCATGGTCGCCCAGGGCCTCGAAGGCCGCAGCGGCTTCCTCGTGCCTGCCTGCATCCGCCAGCGCCTGGGCCAGGGCATAGTCGCAGTCCTTCACGCGCAGCGCGCTGGCCTCGTCCTCCAGGGCCGCAAAGAGCTCCCGGGCCTGGGCATACGCCCCGCGTGCAAAGCAGAATTCCGCCTTGGCTGACCGGGCCTTGAGGGCCTTGTCCGCCGCATCGGCATAGTCGCCCAGCGCCTCGTACATGGCGATGGCGCTGTCCATATTGCGCAGGGTCTCTTCGTCCGTTTCAGCGGCGGCGCGCAGCATTTCGCCCGCCTGGGTGTAGCGGATGTCCAGGAGCTGCTCCGCTGCGTCCTCAAAGTCGCCCAATGCCGCGTACATCTCTGCCGCCGCTTCCACATCGCCGCTTTCGCGCAGGGCGTCCGCCTGGGCATAGTGACAGCGGCTGAGCATCTCCCGGCTGTCCTTATGATCGGGAATCTGGCTGAAGCCGGCGATGGCCGCCTCATAATCCCCGCGGGTGTAGGCGTTCACGGCCGGCAGATAGGTGCAGTCCAGCAGGAGGGAGGCCGCATCGGCGTAATCCGCCGGCAGCTGACCCAGCAGCTCCGCCGCTGCCGGATAGCGCATCTGCCGCATGGCGATTTTCGCCGTTTCGTAGGTGGCCTCGCGCCATTTTTCGTCCGCATCCTGATAGCCGGGAATCTTCGCGAACAGCTCCGCCGCACGGGAATAGTCCAGTACCTCCAGCGCCACGCTGGCCGGGCCGTAGTAGCACTCGCCTGCCTGGGTCGCCGCGTCTGCATAGTCCGCCGCCAGACGGAAGGCCTCCGCTGCTTCCTCGATCTGCCCGGCGGCGCGCAGGCTCACGCCCCGGTCATAGTGGTGCTTTTTGATCAGCTCGTCCGCATCCCGGTGGCCGGGCACCGCTTCCAGGAGCGCCAGGCCCTGCGCGGCGTCGCCTGCCTCCAGGGCCGCCTTGCCGGGCAGATACCAGGTGTCCAGGCGCTTTTCGGCGCTGTCGCGGTAGTCGTCCAGGGCCGCAAAGGCCTCGCGGGCCTCCTCCCAGCGCTCCTTTTCCAGCAGCTCGCAGGCGCGCAGGTACTCAATCTCCGTGAGCTTCTCTGCCGCTTCCCCGCTCTCGCCCAGGGCTGCGTATGCCTCCTGCGCCGCATCCAGGCGACCGGCGGAAAGGCGCAGCTCCGCAATGCGCCAGTCGCACTGCTGCACAAGCGCCGCGCTGTCCTCGTAAGACCCCAGGGCCGCCAGGGCTTCGCGGACGCTGAGGAGGGTCTCCTCGCTGGCATTCGCGTCCTCCATGGCTGCCTTGGCGGACAGATACCGGCACTCGTCCACACGCTGGGCCGCGTCGCGATAATCGAACTCCGCCAGACGGCTGAAGCCTGCCTCCGCCTCAGCATAGGCCTGCTTTTCCAGGGCGCTTTCCGCCTGCGTGTATTTCCAATAGGGCAGGCCATGGCAGACCACCCCATAAGCCAGGGCAGCCGTGACGGCCAGGGCCGCAACGGTCTTCACCGCGCGGCGCTTCCTCTTTTTCCGGAGGAGGTACGCCTGCTCACGCTCCGCCTGCATGCGGGAGGAATCCTCCAGCGCGTGGCGGCGGATCTCCTCCAGCTCCTTTTCGCGGGCTTTGACCCTCGCCTCCACTGCCTCCTGGTTGAAGGAATGGAACACGAGCTCCTTCTGCTGATGGCAGCGGGCGCAGATGCTGGTCTGATCCCTGTTGGGCCGTCCGCAGACGCACACCCACAATCCCTCGTGCTGCACGGGATAGCCGCTGGCCGAGAGGCCCGCAATGCTGCGCAGCTGGGTCAGCCGGGGAGAGCGGCGCAGGTTGTTGGGCTCGTACTCGGTCAGGTTCTCCTTCTCGTGCCGCCACACCGCGCCGTTGTCATACCACACCTTCTCCACAAAGGCCTCGCACATCGCGGGACGCAGGCTGCCCTCCAGGGGAACCTCCATGCGGAAGGTGCGTCCGGGCGCGCCGTTGAGCATCCGCCCGCGATGGGTCACCAGCGCCAGCTCCTCGCCCCCGGCGTCCAGCAGGCGGAGGCTCACCTCCACCGAGGACACCTGCATGGAGGAGAGGTTGAACAGCGTCACCTCGCAGGCATTCCGGCTTTCGGCGGACAGGCTTGCCCGCCATGCCTCCACCGGACACGTCAGATCGATCTTCATCATCAGCTGAATCCTCGATAAACAAGATTTACTGCGCCATGTACACCATGATCTCCATCAGCACCATCTCGGTGAAGGTCATGTGCAGCACCACGCGGCTGCCGTCCTCCAGCACCAGGCCGTAGCGCAGGGTGACGGAGGCGTCGGAGCCATAATCGGCTACGCCGAATTCGCCGGAAGCCTCGCTGCCGTAAAGGGTCTCATGACTCACGCCGTCAAACTCACCCTCGCCGTTGCGGAAGCGGTTGAACACCTCCGGGAAGGTGTTGCCCACGCTGACGGCACGGGGGCCGTCCATGCCCGGGGCGGTGATGAGGAACATGTAGATTTCCGGATTGCTGCCGTCCGCCTGGCAGGTGAAGGTGATTTCGCAGTCCGCGTAGGTCATCGTGCGGATGGACGCGCCCTCGTCCTGCACCCACTCGTCATTGAGGGGCTCGCCCAGGCGCATGGACACATACTCCGGCGTGAGGGTGACGAAGTCCATGCCGGCAAAGAGCAGATCCGCCCCGCCGAACTTCTCCAGCGCCGCGCCGTCGTAGCTCATGGGCACCTGCACATAGTCCTGCTGGACAGCGGCCGCCTGCATGCGGCTGCGCAGCTCGTAAGTTTCGTCAAAGCTGATGCGGCCGGAGAGGCCGTAGGCGCGGATGGCGCTGACCGTGCCGCCCTGCATGGTGAGGATGAGCCCCGCATCGGTGTAGCCGTCGCCACCGGAGGTCACCTGATCATGCACGGCATACTGCACGGTATGCACCCGCTGGCCATCGCGCTGCACCTCGGCCCACTGCAGGGTTTCCGGCAGCAGGTCGATCAGGTAGAGCACCGCATTCTCCCGGCTGCCGTGCAGATCGGGGTTCTCGTTGTAAAAGGCGGAAAGCACCGCAGAGAGGGGATCATCCACCTTCACGCCGCGGGGGCCCTCCTCCTCGGGAGCCGTCACCACCACGGCGGACACCCGCGTGTCCGCATTCATCACGGGCTGATCGGCATAGAGGGTGGCAAATTCGTAAATAAACTCGTAGCCGTCGCCGGTCAGGCTCTGCGCGGGATCGTTCAGCGGCTGCGTTTCCAGCGCCCGGGCCTGATAACGCGCCGCCCACTCCGTCAGTTCCGGCAGCAGCAGCGTATCCGCCTCTGTCTCCTCCGCCATGGCAAGGCAGGGCAGCAGCAGCGCGGCCAACAGCAGCGTCAGCAGGGTCTTCATATTCATAAAAGATTCCCTCCTTCATGGGATGGTATAGTCAACCATTCTTATTTTACATGAAAAGAGGGTGGTTGTACAGCTTTTTCGGCGTCCACAAGTGTAAATTTCAGTCGATATTCACGCTGGGATTTTTCTCCGCATGCCCGGCGGCAATCAGCGGAGGCAGAGCGCTTTTTCTCCCTGATGCTGGAAAGCCGGCGCTTTCCGCGGCCTTTCTGCCAGCTATTGCCTGCAAAAACGCGGATGTGCAGCCCCCTCTGCCCCGTTTGAATGGGCGAGAGCGCGGACGCAGGCAGCGGACGCACTCCGCAACCGCAAAGGAGGATACCCCTATGAAACACAATTCCCTCAAGAAGCTGGCCAGCATGACCGCCGCTGCGGCGCTGGCGCTGACCTCCACCGGCGCTCTGGCCGCGTCCGACAGCGCCCTGGTCAAGGGCGGCGCGCTGAACCTGCGCCAGGAGCCCTCCATCGCCTCCAAGGTGCTGGGCCAGTTCCCCACCGGCACACTGGTCGAGGTGACCGGCTACCACGGCGACTGGTACGAGGTGGACGTGAACGGCATGTCCGGCTACATGATGTCCAAGTTCCTTTCCGGCGATCTGGGCGCGCAGCTTGCCACGGTGCGCACCAACAGCGGCATCGGCCTGAATGTGCGCGAGGCCCCCGGCATGGACGGCGCCATCCTCACCTCGGTGAAGAACGGCGCGACCGTCACCGTCACCCAGAAGGGCAGCAACTGGTCCCGCGTGATGGCCGGCGACGTGGAGGGCTTCATGGCCACCGAGTTCCTGCACTTCGGCGCCACCGGCAGCGGCGCTGTCACCGGCAAGAAGGCCGTTGTCAGCAACCCCCGCGACACCCAGGTGCTCAACCTCCGCCAGCAGCCCTCGCTGGACGCGAAGGTGCTCAGCTACTACCGCAACGGCGCGGTGGTGACCATTCTGGAATCCGGCAGGGAGTGGCACAAGGTGCAGACGGCTGACGGCCGCATCGGCTACATGATGGCCCAGTTCCTGACCGTCACCGGCGAAACCGCCCCCGTGCAGCCCTTCCAGGCCAAGCTCATCAACGTCAACGGCGGCTCCTACGTCAACTTCCGCAAGGGCGCGAGCCTGCGCAGCTCCGTGATCGCCCGCCTGCCCGTGGGGAGCGAAATCACCGTCACCGAGCACGGCACCGACTGGTGCAAGGTCATCGTCGACGGCGTGGAGGGCTATGTCTCCACCTGGTTCATGAAGTTCTGATCGTGTATTTTCTTCAAAAACAACCGTAAACAGCTCTGCAAGCAAACACTCTCCCAGCCACTGCGGCCGCCGCTCAACAAACAAAGGAGCTATGCGGCGAATTTGCGAAGGGTTGCTTCCGCTGAAAGCGGAATTTCAGGCAAGCTTCGCAACCTGAGCCGCCCCGGGGCGCGGCCGCGCGACCAAGTAACAGAGAAGCGGGGGGCCTGGGGGAATCGCCGGTCGATTCCCCCAGCGGCATCCTGCACGCTCAATACATCTTCCAAGAACCCTACAACCAACACAAAAAGAGAGCACCCGCCATCTTCCGGCCGGTGCTCTCCACTATTTTGCTTACATATTCCGCAGGTACACCGCAACCGCCTCGTCCTTGCAGTAGGGGTAGAACAGCTCAGCGAAGTGCTCGCCGGAGATGGTCTCGCGCAGGAAGTCCTGATCAATGTCGTGCAGGATGTCGATCAGCTTGCGGTGGGTGACCTTCTTCACCTCATCGAGGATCTTCTTGTTGCGCTGCTCGGGGATGACGCGCTCCTTGGGGTAGCCCTGGCCGTGACCGAAGCCGAAGAGCTGCTGGAAGATCATCTCCAGCTTCAGCTCGGCGCCCCAGCCGAAGTCCTTCGCGAAGGGCAGCGCCACGCAGTTGCCGTCGTTGATGTGGGCAAACATGTAGCCGTCAGAGGGGTCGCACAGGTGGCCGCACAGCACGCCGGGGAAGGAGTTGCAGGCCAGCATCGCGCCCTCGCCCGTGCCGCAGCCGGTCACCACGTAATCGACGGCCTTCGTCTCCAGCAGGATGCAGGCCAGCAGACCAATCTTGACGTAGGTCAGCTGGCAGGCGTCCTCCGCCGTGTACATGCCAAAGTTGACCACCTCGTGGCCCATCGGCTCCACAACCTTCTTCAGGGAAGCCTCGATCATCCCATTCTTCGCCGCCTGGCTGTTTTCATTCATCAGTGCAATGCGCATCGTTGTCTTCCTTTCCTGACCGCGGGGGGCCTCCGGCGGCCAAGGGCTCTGCCCTTGGATCCCGCGAAGGGTCTTCGCTCCAACATCGCTCGTCACTTTCGCCTTCGGCGAACTCCCCACTGGGGAGGCGCTCCGGCACGATGCCCATTTCGAAACCCATATCGCGATCTTTCTTGTCTTTTATCTTGTTGGTTCGCGCGCGTGGGAGAGGCAGAAACGAATTTTTGTATTGCTCGCGGTTTCCCTTGCGCGGTTCGCGTTTCTATGATATCATTTATTTTGGAAAATTGCAAGGATTGCAGGAATTCCTGCGGCTGCATTTCCGGTTTTCATGTTTATGCAGTCTTATTCATCCGTATGCATTCCATGCGCTGCGCATGCAGCGGCTGTGGAAAAACGGTGGATGAATATCGCGGAATTCCCCAAAAGCCGTGAAATTCTCCGTTTTCGCCCGTCCACAGAGGTTTTATCCACAGGCTGTGGACGTTGTGGAAACATTTTGGCGCTTGCTGCCGCAGAATGTCTTTTGGGGACAAAATCCCCGAAAAATATACAGCGTATGCACGCGGCGGAGGCAGGAATCCGGCTTTCGGAAAACGAATATATCCAAAAGGTGCGGCTTGTCCACACCCGGGTGGAAAAGATCCGCGGTTTTCCACACTTTATTCTTTGGCCAAAAGCCCGTAAAATCGCGGGCTGGCGGGGGTTTTCCACAGAATCCACATGGCCTATATCTACTACGAATCATATATTACTGCTATCTAAGCTGACGGAGAGGATGATTCCATGCAATTCACCGTGAATGTCCAGGATCTTCTGGAGGGCCTGAATACCGTAACCCGTGCGCTGGCGGCCCGTCCTGCCAAGCCCGTGCTGGAAGGCGTGCTGATGGAGGCGGAGGGGGACAGCCTGACCCTCACCTGCTCCGACGGCAGCCTGACCATCGAAACCTGCATCTATGCGGACATCCGCGAGGAAGGCCGCACCGTCCTCCCCGGCAAGCTCTTCACCGAGTTGGCCCGTAAGCTGCCCGGCGGCGAAGTGACCATCAAGGTGGGCGACAACCATGCTGCCTCCATCAAGTGCATGTCCTCCAAGTCCAACCTGGCGGGCATGAACCCCGTGGAGTATCCGGAAATGGGCGGCGTGGAGCAGGGTACCCTGGTCTGCATCCCCCAGAAGGAGCTGAAGGAGATGATCAGCCGCGTGGTGTTTGCCATCGCGACGGATGAGAGCCGCCAGATCCTCACCGGCTGCCTGCTGGAGGTCACGCAGAGCGAGGCCCGCATGGTCGCGCTGGACGGCTTCCGCCTGGCAATGCAGAAGGTCTTCCAGCCCTTCGAGCTGCCGGAGGGCACCGAGCTCCTCAAGGCGGTCATCCCCGGCCGCGTGCTGAACGAGCTTTCCAAGATTCTCTCCGATGAGGACGAGTTCTGCAAGCTGTTGATCGACAAGACCCGCATGCAGGCCTCCTTCGGCAACACCAAGCTGTCCACCGTGCTGCTGGCCGGCGAGTACATCGACTACCGCCGCATTCTGCCGCCTTCCTTCAAGACCACCGCGACGGCGGACCGCAGCCAGGTGCAGAACGCCATCGACCGTGCCAGCCTGATGGCGCGCGAGGGCAAGAATAACCTCATCCGCATGGCCTTCAGCGCTGACACCCTGGCCATCACCTCCAATGCCGAAATGGGCGATGTGCACGAGGAGCTGGACGCGGCCCTCACCGGCGACCCGCTGGAGATCGCCTTTAACGCCAAGTACATCACCGACGTCATCCGCAACATCACCGATGACGACCTCTGCATGCACTTCAACAGCAATGTCAGCCCCTGCGTGGTCAAGCCCAGGGAGGGCGATCAGTACCTGTATCTGATCCTGCCGGTGCGCGTGTTCGCCTGATAAAATAGAATATAAGTATAACGGGATACAGGCGCGAAAGGTTCTTCTTTCATCCTGTATCCCGTTCTCAAAATAAAAATAAAATGATTATACAAACATTAAAATTAAGAGACTTCCGTAACTACGGTGAGATTGAACTGAGGCCACACCCGGGCGTGAATATTCTGTTCGGACAGAATGGTTCCGGCAAGACGAATCTGCTGGAAGCCATCCATTATTGTGCCCTTGGACGCAGCCATCGCACGTCTCAGGATAAGGAAGTCGTCCGCAAAGGGGCGGAAGCGGCGGCCATCGGCGTGCAGCTGCACAAGGCAGGCGTGCGCATGGACGTGCAGGTCAAGCTGACACCCGGCGAAATCAGGAAGAAGGCCATTTTCGTGGACAGGAAGCGCGCAGGCCGCCTGTCCGATCTCATGGGCCATGTGCAGTGCGTGATTTTCTCCCCGGAAGACCTCATGCTCGTCAAAGAAGGCCCCTCGATCCGCCGCCGCTACCTGGATATGATGCTTTCTCAGCTCAGCACGGGCTATTTCACGGCGCTGCAGCAGTACCAGAAGGCGCTGGATCAGCGCAATGCTCTTCTGCGGGAAGCAAAAAAGGGCGGACGGCTTGATCAGGCGATGATGGACGCCTTTGAAGAGGCAATGGCGGCGCAGGCAGCGGTGATTGTTCCCATGCGCAGAAGAATGGTGGAGCGCACAGCACAGGCGGCCCAGGAGAAGTATGCGTCCATCAGCGGTCGTCCGCACGAGAAATTCGCCATGCGGTACGCCTGCTGCGTGCCGGAAGGGGCGGATGCGCTGGCATTCACCCGCGATGCGCTGAGAAAATCCCGTCAGGAGGACATGTTCCGGGGCGGAACGGGCTTCGGCGTCCACCGGGAGGACATCGCGTTGACGCTCAATGAGCGGGAAATGAAGGTTTTCGCGTCCCAGGGACAGATCCGCACGGCGGCGCTGAGCATGAAGCTGGCGCAGCTCCAGGTTTTCCGCCAGGAAACGGGCGAACCGCCGATCCTCCTGCTGGATGACGTGATGAGCGAGCTCGACATGACCCGCCGCACCCGCCTGCTGGAGGAGATCAGCGGCCTGCAGACCTTCATCACCTGCACGGATGAAAGCGACCTGGAGGGCTGTCGGGAAAGGCGCAGCTATCGGGTATCCATGAATGCGGACGGCTTTGCCTGTGTGCAGGAAAATTCTGAGGGAGCGGCAGTCGAGACATTCGAAGACTCGCTTGATGATCTCGAGCTGTAAGAAAATTGTTTCACGTGAAACATTGTGAATTTCAGGCCCGGATGTGGTAGAAAATGCCGCATCCGGGCCTGTTTGTATGTTGCAATGAGAATGTTCGGACAAGCACATAAATGGGAAAGTGTACTCGATATGGTGTACAGAAGGGAAATAAACGAGAAATCAAGAGAAAACCTTGTAAAATGGCTTACTTCAGGCTTAAAAACGTGATACAAAAATATCTATATGAGAAAGATTGCAAAATCGGGAGAATGTTTCACGTGAAACACTTTATTGATCGGCGAACCTGTGATACAATGATGAGGAAGGAGGGGGTATCATGCCGAAATGGACACCGCAGCAGCAGCAGGCGATCGACGCGCGCAACCGAACCATCCTCGTCAGCGCCGCCGCCGGCTCCGGCAAAACGGCCGTGCTGATCGAGCGCATCGTCCAGCTGATCCGCGAGGGCTATCAGGTCAACCGCATGCTGATCGTGACGTTCACAAAAGCGGCTGCGGGGGAAATGCGTCAGCGGCTGAGCAAGAAGCTGACGAAGGAAGCCCAGGCAGACCCGGAGCACTTTGCTCAGGCGCTGGACGATCTGGAGGCAACGGAGATCTCCACCATCCACGCGTTTTGCCAGAAGGTGCTGCGCAATTATTTCCAGGTGATCGGCATCGACCCCATGATGCGCGCGTGCGACGATCAGCTGCGCAAGGCGCTCTTTGAGGAGGCGTGGCTGGAGGCGTTCAACGAGCTGCTGGACGAGACGAACGACCCGGATTTCCTGGAGCTTGCCAACGCCTGGGATCAGCAGCGTCTGCAGGAAATGACCGACCAGCTGCATGACTTCCTCATGTCCCTGCCCGCGCCCTTCGACTGGCTCGAGCACGCCATCGCGATCCCCGTCAGCAAGCCATACGACCGTCATCCGTGGTTCCTGACGCTGAAAACCCATGTCAGAATGACGCTCGGCGGCATTTCGCAGCTGTTACAGCAGGAACGCGAGCTGCTGGACGAGGCGGACGCAGTTGCGGATCGCCGCGATACCTGGCTGCAGGATTGCGCGGACTGCGAGTGCTTCGATGCCCTCTGCTGGGAGGACCTGGGTGAGGTGCAGGCCACGCTCGAGGGGTTCAGTCTGAGTAAGCTGAAGACGCTTCGCGGGCTGACGGAGGAGCAGAAGGAATGGCAGAAGCGGTTCACGAAGGTGAGGGACGACATCAAGGCGATCGTCAAGGATGCGCAGCAGATGCTGAGCATTGACGAGGACAAGCTGGACCGAGAATTCAGCATGATGCACCGGCATTTGAAGGGCCTTGCCGCGCTTGTCCGCCGCACAGATGCGATTTTCCTGCAAAAAAAGGCCGATAAGCATGTGATCGACTTCTCGGATATGGAGCAGTTCACCATGCAGGTGCTGATGGATGAGCGCTGCCGCACGCAGCTCCAGGGCGAGTACGATCACATTTTTGTGGACGAATGTCAGGATGTTTCGCAGATTCAGGATGCGATCCTGCATGCGATCCACTCGGAAAACAACCATTTGTTCATGGTCGGCGACGTGAAGCAGAGCATCTACCGCTTCCGCAAGGCCGATCCGACGCTGTTTCTTCACCGCATGCGCACCTACTCTGACGCGGAGGACGCTCTGACCCGCCGGATCATCCTGCAAAAGAACTTCCGCAGCCGCGCGAATGTGCTGGAGGCCACCAACCAGGTCTTCCGCAAGACGATGCGGCCGCATGTGACGGAGCTGACCTACGAGCCGGAGGACGAGCTGATCTGCGGCCGTGAAACGGACGACGATCCGCCGGTGGAGATGCATCTGCTGGATATTTCGCCCGGCGAGGACGGTGAAAAGCCGGAAGCGCTGGCCGCGGAGGCCAAGGTGCTGGTGGACCGCATCCGGGAGCTGCTGAACGAGACGATCGAGGATGAGCATGGCGTGCGGAATTACACCTACCGCGACATGGTGATCCTCCTTTCGGCGGCTGCAACGACTGCGCCGAAGCTGGTGGAGTTGCTGTCCGCCCAGGGCATTCCGGTTTTCTACGATGGCGCGTCGGCGTATTATGCGCTGCCGGAGATTCAGTCGGTGAAGGCGCTGCTTTCCGTGCTGGACAACCCGCAGCAGGATGTGCCGCTGCTTGCGGCCATGAAAATGCCGCCCTTTTCCTTCACGGACGAGCAGCTGGCGCAGATCAGGCTCTGCAAAACAGGCAAAAACGTGCCTTTTGCGGCGGCATTTGAGGAATGCTGCCAGGCGGACACGCCTCTTTCCGCAAAATGCAGGGATTTTGCTGCGCAGCTGGAGACGTGGCGGTTCGCTGCGGAAAGCATGCGTCTGTCGGACTTCGTGTGGCTGGTGATCCGTGACAGCGGCTTCTATGCGGCATGCGGCGCGCTGCCAAAGGGCGAGCTGCGTCAGGCGAATCTGCGGATGCTGTACCAGCGTGCGCTGGATTTTGAGCAGAACGGCGGCGAAACGCTGTCGGATTTCATCCGCATGATGGAGCAGCAGGCTCAGGCGGACGACCGCACCACGGCGAAGATCCTGGGCGAAGGCGAAAACCTCGTCCGCATCATGACGATGCACAAATCAAAGGGTCTGGAGTTCCCCATCGTCTTCTGCATGCAGATGAGCGGCAAGCTGCATAAGCCCCACCGCGGCGAGGTGCTGATGCATACGAAGCTGGGCGTGGCGCTGCCCTATGTCAACCGGGAACTGAACATCCGCCGGAAGACCATGGCGGACATGGCATTCCGCGTGCAGAGGGAGCTGGACGAGAAGGCTGAGCGCGCGCGTCTGCTGTATGTGGCCATGACCCGCGCCCGCGAGCGGCTGATCATGATCGGCTGCTGCCAGAAGAAGGAGCGCCGCATATGGACACTCCCGGAAAGCGACTACCGCGTGTGGAAGGCCTCCAGCATGACGGACTGGATCATGCAGGGGGATTATGCACAGGATATCCACAAGTTTTCCACAGATGGTCAACAGGCCGGAACCCCTTGGAAATTCCGGTTTTACGATGATCCTGAGATGCTGGTTGTGGATAATCCTGTGGATAATTTGGGGATACAGGGCTGGCTGGCGGAGCAGCTGAGCGTGCCTGTCAGCGGCAGTTTGACAGCCTGGAGCCACATGGACGAAACCGGAATTGCCCAGCCGGCCAAGACCTCCGTCAGCGCGATTGCCAAGAAAAATGTCATGGCGGATCCGCTGCCTCTCTCCGGCGAAGAGGAGGATGCGGAAACGAAGCGCGTGCCGGAGGAGATCGTCAATCCCCTGCGGCTGTCGGAGCTGCCCTCCCGTCCGGCGTTCCTGGAGGAGAAGCACGTCACCGGCGCCGAGCGCGGCACGCTGCTGCACAGGCTGCTTTCGCTCATTCCGCTGGAACGGTTGCGGGGCGCTGCGAATGTGTCCGCCGTGGTGCGTCAGGCGGCCCACGATATGGTGGAGCGCGGCATCTTCACGGCGCAGGAGCTGCTCCAGCTGGATATGCAGGGCGCAGCGGTGTTCTTCAGCAGCGGGCTGGGCCAGCGCATGCTGTCCGCCGATTGCGTCCGCCGGGAATGGAGCTTCAACCTGGTGATGGACGAGATGAGCGGCACGCTCCTGCAGGGCGTGATCGACTGCGCCTTCATGGAGGAGGACGGCTGGGTGCTGGTGGACTACAAGACCGACCGCATCATCGACGAGGAGGCCTTCTGCGAGCGCTACCACATGCAGCTCAACTGGTATGGCCGGGCGCTGGAGCGCATCACAGGCAAGCCGGTCAAGGAAATGTGGCTCTATGCCATCCGCAAAGGCAAGGCCTATATAGTAGATAGAACCGATACATAAAGGAGATGTTTCACGTGGAACAAAGGCGCATGGATTATCATCTGCACACGCTGCATTCCATGGATGGCCTGCAGTCGGTGGACGAGCTCTGCGCCTCCATGGTGGCCAAGGGCGTGCAGGAAATCTGCCTGACGGAGCACATTGAGCCCGGTCACCCCGACCCGGCGATGGATGTGCCGCCCATCTGGGACGTGTATTTCGCGGAGATCGCGGCGGCCCGGCGGACGTATCCGCAGCTGACCATCCGCACAGGCGTGGAGATCGGCGACAACCGGCTGCTGCGTCCGCAAATCAAGGCGAGCCTGGACGCGCTGCCGCTGGACTTCCGCCTGCTGTCGCTGCACCTGGTCAATGGCGTGGACTGCTACGATACGGAGGACTATTTCGGCGGCAAGACCCGCGCACAGGCGTACCGGGAATATGCCGAGGCCAAGGCGGAATCCATCCTGGACTGGACGGACTTCGATTCTGTGGCGCATATCGGCTACGCGGCGAAATTCAGCGCCTACACCGGCCCGGAGCGCGCCCTTGTCTACGAGGATGCGCCGGATGTGTTCGATACCATCCTCCGCCACATCATCGCCAACGGCAAATGCCTGGAGGTCAACACCAGCGGCTATGCCTCCACGGGGGACACCTTTGCGCATTCGACCATCCTGCGCCGCTATATCGACCTGGGCGGCGAGCTGTTCACCTTTGGCTCGGACAGCCACAATGCGGACAGGAATTATGCGGACATCGAGCGGGCGAAGGACATGGTGCGCGCTCTGGGCGGCAAGTACCAGGCTTCCTTTGCGGCCCGGAAGATGACCTGCTGGCGGATCTGACGCAGGTGGTAGATGCGTGTCGCAAAAAAGAGAAAAAGGGAGAATAAGTGGGGATTTAGAGCGAAAAACAGCTGCAATTTCTGAAAATATGGTTTTCATGCTCCAAAAACGTGGAAAAAAATTGACAAGTGGGGTATTTCATGGCATAATACAGAGGATGAGCTGTGAATCGACTCAGACCAGGCTGCCGGAGGGCGGCAACGTATCGGAGGTGCTCGTGTTATGGGCAAGATGATGACGGTGACCTATTATCATCACAGCGGATTCTCTGTGTCCAGCGGCAATGTGCTGCTGATCTTCGATTATTGGACGGGCAAGCAGAAGAAGCTGCCGCAGGATCGCCAGATCAGGCCGGATGACCTCGCCCGGTATAACGAGGTGTATGTGTTCGTCAGCCATGAGCATGAGGATCATTATGATCCGGTGATCTACACCTGGGAGGAATATGCGCCCGTTACCTACATCATCGCCGACGATATGCCCCGTACGGCCCATGGCCGCCGCATGAGCCCCGGGAGCGAGATGATCCTTTCGGACAATGTGAAGGTGCAGGCCTTTGGCTCCACGGACGCGGGCGTTTCGTACCTGGTGGAGCTGGACGGCGTGCGCTTCTTCCACGCAGGAGACCTGAATTACTGGCACTGGCGCGATGTGTCCACCGTGCGGGAGATCGCCATGGCGGACGAGGACTTCCGCAAGGAGGTTGCGCCCATCATCGGCCAGGAGATCGACTGGTGCTTCTTCCCCGTTGACCCCCGGATGGGCATGCACTTTGACGCCGGCGTCAACTACTTCATGATGACCGTCAAGCCCCGCGTGCTCTGCCCCATGCATTTCTGGGGCCGCGGCGATATCATCACCGAATTTGCCCGCCGCGCCCGCACCAACGACACGGAAATCCTTCCGCTGACGATCCAGGGGCAGGCGGCCAGCCTCGTCATGGAGGACGATGGCTTCATGAACATCAGCATGCTCAACCCGCCGGTGTCGGCCCCCGCGCACGTGGCCTACGGCGAAAGCGTCAGCCTGGATGGCTACGAGGGCGCTGATCCCTTCCTGGAAACCGACCTTCCGGTGGACATGGGCGAGGGCCCGAATAGGACTTGACAAGCCGGACATACTTGAAGTATGATAGGCGTAGACAGCTGCCGGATGCAGCTGCGGAAGGAAGGAAATTATGATGATCCATAAGGATATGACCGTTGGCGAAGTGCTGCGCACCTGCTCTGAGGACGCGCTGGAGAACGTGGTTGCCGTGTTCGGCGCGATGGGCATGCATTGCCTGTTCTGCCCCCATTCCACCGGCGAAACCCTCGAGCAGGCGGCCATGGTGCATGGTCAGGATGTGGACGTCCTCGTTTCTCAGCTGAATGAGGTGCACATCGCTAAGGAATGATCCCATGTACGCGCCCCTTCAGGCTGCTGCCGGAGGAGGCGCGTTTTTTGCAATGTCCGCAAAGCCTTGAAAATGCTGGCTTTGCAGCCTTTTGGGCCGCTGCGGAATCATCCACATGATATGTGGATAACTTTGTGGACAGTGTGGAAAACCGGAACAAAATTCATCCACAGCCTGTGGAAACTGTGGATAACTTTGTGGAAAACTGTGTATAACCCGGTGGATATCGGGGGATAAGCTGTGGAAGAGGTGTGGAGAATGGTTGTGAAGAACGAATGCCAGGCCCTTTGCATCGCTGTGGAGATGGAGCGCAGGGCCATCCGCGTGTATGAGCGCGCGCTGATGCTGGCGCAGGATGCGCAGGTGCGCGCCGGCATCGAGGAAATCCTTGTGGATGAGCGCCGCCATCTGCAGCGCTTCAGCGCCATGCGGGAATGCCGCATGGTGGACGAGGCGGAGGAGCGGCTGCTGATCTCCTCCATGGCGGCGGAGGTGCTCTTCACCGGCGGCGTGATGGAGATGAAGCGCGAGCAGGCGCTGAAGACCCTCAAGGGCCTTTATCAGTACGCGGCGGACAGCGAGGCGGACGCGGTGCGCACCTATGCGGACTTCGCGAAGAAATGCGCTGACCCGGCTGTGCATGACGTGTTCATGGACATCGTGCGCGAGGAGAGCAGCCACCTGGTGGAGCTGCGGGGGAAGCTGGCGGCGATGTGAGGCTATATCCATGATGAACTGGCAGAAATATGTCTCCAAAAAGAAGCGCAGGTGCAGCAGCCTGCGCTTTTTGCATGGGGGGAAATGCCTGTAACGGTTGACAGCCGTTTCCTGTCGTGGTACAGTAGACAGGATGCAATTCAATCAATATTGCGGAGGCTGCATATGAAGAAGGGGAATCCTGCGGCGCTTTTGCCCATCGGAGTGTTTCTGCTGATGTACCTGGGTCTGGGCCTTGTGCTGCAATACGGCATGGGCATTGACAAGGGCTTTTACTGTGTGCCGATCATCGGTGCGTTTCTGCTGGCGATCCTCACGGCCTGCCTGCAGAACCGCAAGCTCAACTTTGATGAGAAGCTGACTCTCATGGGCCGCGGCGTGGGCGACAAGAACATCATCACCATGGTGCTGATCTTCCTTGTGGCGGGCGCGTTTGTGGGCGTGGTGGGCCGTAGCAGCGCCCAGAGCGTGGCGTACTTCATGCTCTCCATCATTCCGCCGGAGTTCTCCGTGGCGGTGCTCTTCGTGGTGGGCTGCTTCATTTCCACGGCCATGGGCACCTCGGTGGGCACCATTTCCCTGCTGACGCCCATTGCCGTGGAGGTCGCGGCGGCGGCGGGCTATGCGCCTGCGCTGTGCATCGGCACGGTGGTGGGCGGCGCAATGTTCGGCGATAACCTCTCCGTCATTTCCGATACCACCATTGCGGCCTGCAACGGTCAGGGCTGCCAGATGAAGGACAAATTCCGCGGCAACTTCCTCATTGCGCTGCCTGCGGCCCTCATGACGCTGGTCATCGTTCTGATCATGACGGCCCGGCAGGAAGCGACCCCCGTTGTGGGCGAGTACGACCTGCTGCTGATGCTGCCCTACCTGCTGGTGCTGGTCGGCGGCATTGCGGGTGTGAACGTGTTTGTCGTGCTGATCGCGGGCATCTTCTCCGGCGCGGTGATGGTGCTGCTGACGGGTGCGATCATCCCGGCTGATGGGCAGACGGTGTTCAGCCAGCTGCTGGCGAATCTGACCGGCGGCATGTCCGGCATGTTCGAGACGGCGATGGTGGCGGTGCTGGTGGCGGCGCTGTGTGCGCTGATCCGCGAGGCGGGCGGCTTTGACGCGCTGCTGCACTTCATCCGCCGGATCTTCCGGGGCAATCGCGGCGGACAGCTGGGCATGGGCGTGCTGGTTGCCATGATGGACATTGCCACGGCGAACAACACCGTTGCCATTGTGATGGCCAACCCCATCGCGAAGGAAATGAGCGAGGATTACGGCATCACGCCCCAGCGGACGGCCTGTCTGCTGGATACCTTCTCCTGCATTGCCCAGGGTATCATCCCCTACGGCGCGCAGCTGCTCACGGCGGTCTCCATGGCGGAAGCTACGGGCGTGACGGCCTTCGATATCATCCCCAACCTGTTCTATCCCTTTATGCTGCTGATCTGCTCCCTCGCGGCGATTGCGCTGACGGGCAGGCGGAAGCAGGCGTAAAGCAAACGCTCCCTTCTCTCCGGGATTTCCGGAAGGAAGGGAGCGTTTTGTATGGATGATGGGTATCAGATCTCCACGTCGAAGGGCAGCAGATCGAGGATATCCCGCTGCACATCCACGCCGGGGAAGACCTCCAGGAGCTT
>JBGVOA010000357.1:0-2104 GCA_045126095.1 Christensenellales bacterium
GTTCAGAATGGCGGAGAGGGCAACGAGGTTATCGATGGTCGGCAGCGTTTCGCCATGCTGCCATTTGTAGATGGCTTGGGGCGTTGCAAAGCCCAGCAGCCTCTGGAGCTGGCGGACCGTCAGCCCCCGCGCCTCACGGAGATGGGAAATCCTTTCGCCCGTGAGGCGCATATTCACAACAGGGAGTTGCATCATCGTTCCTTTCTGGCGGACAGGATAATAGGGGCCGCCGTGTCGGGTGTTGTTAAGTGGAGTGAAGCGGCTCAGCAATCAACAAGCCGGAATGCGATCATGAACAAGTCAACCACCACCAAGAAAAAAAGCCGCCCGTCCTGCATCGGACGAGCGGCATACAGATACAACGACCCCGTAATCAAGGCAAAATCCGGGAGCGCTTATGATCTGATCCATCCGGATACAGGTACGCTAAAACAGGATGCAGCTGTGCACGCAGCATCGTGAAGCGGACTCGCTGTGCGAGGCATACAAGCATGTTCATCATCCCGGATTCTCCTTTCTTGTGGTTTACAAAGCAAGTATAGCACACTTTTCCTGATTTGTCATTCTACCGCTGGTATAAATTTTCCTGGCAGGGGGGGGGACAAGCAAAAGAAAACCGGCAAGCTCTTTCGAACCTGCCGGTTTGTGGCGCAGAGTCTGGGATTTGAACCCAGGGTGGGGTATCAGCCCACACACGATTTCCAGTCGTGCGCCTTAGACCACTCAGCCAACTCTGCATCTTCAGTTGTCCGTTGCAGTGGGTCATCCGCAACGATGATTAGTATATCGCATTTCTTCAGCTCTGTCAAGAGGGAAAATGAAAAAATTTCAGAAATTTGTTGGAGTATCATGACGGTGATTGACCGATGCGGCAAAACAGTGTAAAATAGGTGATAACAGAGCTGAAAGGCGGAATGTATCAATGGATTTGTTTGACCTGATTGGGCCGGTGATGATAGGGCCCAGCAGTTCCCATACGGCCGGCGCTGCGCGGATTGGCCTTACGGCGCGGATGCTCATGGGTGAGAAGATCATGCAGGCGGAGATCGGTCTGCATGGCTCCTTTGCCAAGACATATCACGGGCACGGAACGGATCGCGCCATTGTGGGCGGTCTGCTGGGGCTGCCTGTGGATGACGAAAGGCTGCGTGACTCCCTGCAGCTTGCCCGCGACTGGGGGATGAGCTACTATTTTCACATGATCAACATAAGGGGCGCGCATCCCAACACCGTGCAGCTGAAGATCACGGGCAAATCCGGCAGGGTGCTGACGATGATGGCAGCCTCTGTCGGCGGAGGTAATATCGAAGTCCACCAGCTGGACGGCCTGCGCGTGAATTTCAACGGCAAGGAAAACACGATGATTATCCGCCATGTGGACATTCGCGGCGCGATTGCCAACGTGACGGGCATCCTGGCAAAGCAGGGCTTGAACATTGCAAACATGCAGGGTTACCGCCGGGAGGCTGGCGGCGATGCGATGATCGTGCTGGAGCTTGATGGCGTACCGGATGAGGCGACGATCGAGCAAATCCGTCAGCTGCCCTGTGTTCAGGGCGTCACCTTCATGCGCCGCAGGAGCGAGGTGTGATCTCCTGGCTGAAGCGGGTATTCGCGGCGGTGGAGGCGGCGATCTGGCCGCGACATGTCGTGTGCCTGCTCTGCGACGAGCTTACGGATGAGGACTATCTCTGTCCGCAGTGTGCGGCGGCCCTTGACGCTTATCGCCTGGGCGAGCCGGAGGGCGGGGCGTGCAGCGCTTATCGCTACAAGGCGCAGGCCAAGAGGCTGGTCACATCGCTGAAATACGATGGTATGGCGGACGCGGCCTGCGTGCTGGCACGCGCGATGGCGGAGGATGCAAGTCGGCTGCCCCTGCCGCCGGACACCGTGGTGACTTGGGCCGCCATGCCCCGCAGAAGAAGGCTTGTGCGCGGCATCGACCATGGACGGCGGCTTGCCGAGGAGGTTGCGGAATGTCTTGGCCTCCGGGCGGAATGCCTGCTCCGGCGCGTCAGGCGTGTGCGCACGCAGCGCGGACTCAATGCACAGCAGCGTCAGGAGAATCTCAGGGGTGTTTTCAGCGCGGTCAGGCCCATTGCGT
>JBGVOA010000358.1:0-3952 GCA_045126095.1 Christensenellales bacterium
TGGGCTACGCCGCCCAGGCCATGGGCGCAGGCCGCGTGCAGAAAACCGACGTGATCGACCCCTCCGTGGGCTACATCCTGCCCGTGCGCATCGGCGACCACGTCACGGCGGACGCCACCCTGTGCACCCTCTACGCCCGCAATGAAGCCGACGCCGACAAGGCCGAAGCCGCCATCCGCGCAGCCATCACCATTGGCGATGCGCCCGTGGCGCGTCCGCCGCTGTGCTACGCCGTGGTCACCGCAGGGAACGTAACCCGGGCATAACAGCATCATCTCTTTGCCGCCTCCCACTACGGGGGCGGTTTTTCCTATGTACTAAAACGCGCCCGCCGTTGACTCCCCCGCTCCTCCGTGGTACGATGGTATCTGTTCCATTATCACGAATCGAGGCGATTTTTCCCATGAACAAGCTCTTTATGAAGGGCGTGAAGCACGGCCTGCCCATCGGCCTGGGCTACTTGTCCGTGTCCTTCGCCTTCGGCACCCAGTGCACCGACAGCGGCCTGACCATATTGCAGGCGCTGCTGATCTCCATGACCAACCTGACCAGCGCAGGTCAGCTGGCCGGTCTGCAGGTGATGGTCTCCCAGGCAGCGCTGGCCTCCGGCCTGATCGAGATGGCGCTGACCCAGTTCATCATCAACCTGCGTTACGCCCTGATGGGCCTCTCGCTGGGCCAGAAGCTGGGCCCCACCATGAACACGCCCCGCCGCATGTTCTTCTCCTTCGCCAACACGGACGAGATCTTCGCCGTCGCCTCCTCCCAGCCGGAGAAGCTCCATCATCACTACCTCTACGGCCTGATGGTGATGCCCTACATCGGCTGGTCGCTGGGCACGCTCCTGGGCGCAGCCGCCGGTGCGGTGCTGCCGGAATTCGTCACCAATGCGCTGGGCATCGCCATCTACGGCATGTTCATCGCCATCGTCATCCCTCCGGCCCGCCAGGAAAAGGCCGTCGCTATTGTGGTGCTCATCGCCATCGCCATCAGCGTGACCTTTAAGTACCTGCCCGGGCTGAGCAAGGTTTCCGGCGGCTTCGTGGTCATCATCTGCGCAGTGGTCGCCGCCGCCGTGGGCGCGCTGCTCTTCCCCGTGCAGGAGGAAGCCCCCGCCGGAAAGGAGGAAGTCGCATGACCCTCACCTGGCCCACCTACTTCCTCTACCTCGCCGTGATGGCGGGCGTGACCTACCTCATCCGCATGCTGCCGCTGACGGTTTTCCGCAGGGAGATCAAATCCGTCTTCGTCAAGTCCTTCCTGCACTATGTGCCCTATGCCGTCCTCGCGGCGATGACCCTCCCCGGCGTGCTGGAATCCACCGGCGACGTCCGCACCGCCGCCGTCGGCACCGTCGTCGCCATCGTGATGGCCTGGCGCGGACACGGCCTGCTGACCGTCGCCATTGCGGCCTGCTGCGGCGTGGCTGCGGCACAAGGGCTGCTGATGCTCATCTGATTCTCCGACCGTCCGCCGGCGCGCGGGCGGTTTTGCATTTGTACGACCCATGCAGGATTTCCCCCATGCCATGTCGAATAGGAAATCAATCGCATGCTATCAGGAAAGGTATGACCCACCATGAAAATGACCCCCGCCCAGCGCCAGCACATGATGCTGCACGATCCCGTGGAGCGCATCATCCCCCGACTGGCCGTCCCCACCATCATATCGATGCTCATCACCACCATCTACAACGCAGCGGACACCTTCTTCGTTTCCCAGCTCAGCGAGCTCTACACCGGCGGAGCCGCCGAGACCGCCGGAGCCGTGGCCGAGGCCGCCCCCGCCGCAGCCGTGAGCGTCGTGTTCCCGCTGATGGCCATCATCCAGGCCATTGCCTTCACCATCGGCATGGGCACAGGCACAAACCTCAGCCAGGCGCTGGGCCGCGGCGAGCAGGAGGAGGCCCGGCGCTATGCCTCCGTCGGCTTCTTCACCGCGCTGATCGCCGGTGTGACCGTGATGGTGCTGGGTACGCTGTGCCAGGGCTGGCTCATCCCGCTCCTGGGCGCAAAGGACCCCAAAGTGATCGAGCACGCCATCGCCTATGCCCGCTACATTTTCTACGCCGCACCCTTCATGATGGGCAGCTTCGCGCTCAACAACATGCTGCGCTTCCAGGGGCTGGCCACCTACGGCATGGTGGGCATCACCACCGGCGGCATCCTGAACATGATCCTCGACCCCATCTTCATCTTCGAGGCTGGCACGGACATCGGCCTGGGCTTTGCGTTGCCCTTCGGCTTCGGCCTGGAGACAGCAGGCGCGGCCATCGCCACAGCCATCTCGCAGGCCGTCAGCTTCCTCATCCTGCTGCTTCAGAGCAACCTGCGCAAGGATACCATCTCCATCGATCCCCGCCGCTTCCGCCCCACCCGGCACATGTACGGCCGCATCCTCAACAACGGCCTGCCGTCACTGGGCCGCCAGGGCATCGCCAGCATCGCCACCATCCTGCTGAACAACGCCATCGCCAGCTATGTGGTCGAGGGCGCGCAGATCGCCGCCACCGCCGCCATGGGCATCGTCAGCAAGATCGTCATGTTCGTCAACTCCACCGTTATCGGCTTTGGTCAGGGCTTCCAGCCGGTCTGCTCCTTCAACTACGGCGCAGGGCAGTACAGCCGCGTGCGGCGCGCCTTCTGGTTCTGCGTCAGGGTGACGACGGTGATCCTGCTGGTGCTGGGCTTCCTCGCCTTCCTGGCCGCCACGCCCATCCTCACCGCCTTCCGCAGGAACGATCCGCAGGCCATCTCCATCGGCGCCTTCGCCCTGCGCTGCCACCTGACGACCATCCCGCTCTGGGGCTTCATCGTCATGAGCAACATGCTCACCCAGTCCATCGGCTACGGCGTGCGGTCGATGCTCATTTCCATCAGCCGCCAGGGCCTCTTCCTCATCCCGATGCTGCTGATCCTGCCGCCGCTCTTCGGCCTGACCGGCGTGCAGATCGCCCAGCCTATCGCCGATGCATTGGCACTGCTGCTGACCCTCTTCATCACCCAGAGCATCCTCCGGCAGTTCAAGGGGATGCAGGATAAGCCCCTGCCAACACAGGGCGCATAAACGCACGAATCCCCCGGAACGTTATCCACAATCGGGTAACATTCCGGGGGATTTCTCCTATTCAGTTATCCAGCACGAAGGGCGCCAGGGGCAGCCCCGGCTCACAGGGGCTGAACACATGCACCTTGGCGTAGTTCACCCAGGCATAGCGCGCCTTGACCGGATGGGCCACGCCCTCGGCGGTGAGGTGGATGCGGGCCCAGTCCAGCTCCGCCTTCGCCGGGACGTACACGCCGTCCTCGCCCGCGATCTCGAACAGGTCGGGCTCGCCGCGCTGCGCCTCCACCGGGCCGGTCAGCTCCACTGTCAGCACATTGCCCTGCGTGGACTTGCGCATCGCCCAGGGCTGCGCCGGATGCTTGTGAGCATAGCCCTCCAGGAACAGCCGTGCCAGCCGCTCGCCGGGGGTGTTCTTGTCCACGGGATGGATGTTGCCGTACTCGCCGCCGTCGATCAGCACAGCCAGGTAGCTGTCGCGCAGCGTGCGCCACGCCTTCTCCTGCTGCTGACGGAGGATCGCCCAGCGGTGGTCGTCCTCAGCGCCTGCGTCGATGTGCATGGGCAGCTGCACGTTGTAGAAGGGCAGCTCCGGGTTGCCGAAGAGCTCGCGCCAGCGGGTGACAAGGGTGATCAGCAGATCGCCGTAGACCTCCGCGCGCTCCACGTCGCTTTCGCCCTGGTAGAACAAGATGCCCGACAGCGCCGCAGGGACGATGGTTTCCACCATGCTGCGGTGCAGCTGGCCGGGGCGATAGGGCGAGCCGGGGCCGATCGGCGGATGCCACGGGCACACGCCCGCGCGCTTCTCGATCTCCGCCCACTCGATGTCCGGGTCGGTCTCCTTGATTTTGGCGACCTTGCCGTTCCACTCGTCCATTTCCGCCTG
>JBGVOA010000359.1:0-5850 GCA_045126095.1 Christensenellales bacterium
ATGGAGTACACGACGGAGATCTGCTTCACCGTGCCCTCTACATTCAGGTCGGGGCAGGAGATGTAATCGCCCATGCGGAAGGGCTTGAAGATCAGCAGCATCAATCCGCCTGCGACGTTGGAGAGCGACCCCTGCATCGCCAGGCCGATGGCGGCAAGGCCCGAGGCCAGCGCAGCGATGAAGGAGGCGGTGGGCACGCCCAGGATCATGGCGATGGTCACACCCAGCAGCACATACAGCGCAATGGACAGCGTGCTGGTGAGGAAGCCCCGCACGCCGGGATCGAGCTTCTCCATAAAGGGGAAGGCGGGAAGCTTTTTGCGCAGCCACTTGACCAGCTTCAGCCCGGCGATGAAGGCCAGCAGGGCATAGAGGAGCTTCAGGCCGAAGGAGCAGACGATCTCGATGAGGGTCTTGAACAGCAGGTCGCGGGTCATGGCGGGTCACCTCGTTGTGTTGGTGGGTTTCTTCCATTGTATAGCGGATGGGCGGGCATGTCAAATGAAACTGAGGAGATTTGCGGCGGGGAAGGGGGAATGCTGACAAACAAAATAAAAAACGACCAGCCGGAGCTGATCGTTTTCCGGGAATCACTTCAGGATGTAGCTGTACTGTGCCATCTTTGCGATGACGCCCATCAGGTCGGTGTACTTTGTGATGGGCATTCCGCTGTGCTTCGCACCGCGCATGCCATGCTTACGGCGGATGACAAGCTCCATGCGATCCCCGCCGGGGAGAGACTGCCATGTGGAGAAGTCAGGGTCTTCCAGGGCATCGACGACCTGCTCCTCCAGCCAGACCGCGTCCGGGCCCGTCAGGCTGAACACGTGCCGGTGATACTGCGGGGACATGGTGGAGCGATTCTCGTAGATGCCGTGGTACCCTCCGTCCTTGATGGTCACCTGAATATGGGTGACGGCGTAGCGCTGCATGAGCGTGTAGTCGATTGCTTCGACATCCATTTTCGCCTTGCGTTTGGCATACCTTGCAGGAATCTGTATGGCGTTGCGCTGGCGCTCTGCCTCTGCCTGTTTTTGCGCCGCCAAATTTACCTCAGCGATGGCGGCCTTCAGCGAATCATCGTTGAACAGCTCTTCCCAGTCCTCTGCGGTCCGGAAATGCAGCACCTCAGGATTCAGGTGATACTTGACTGCCAGATGGTGGAAGCTGTCTGCGGAGAGCGATTCCTCGTTTTCCCGGGAGGCGCCGAAGGCATTGGGATAGCTGGCCATCTTTGCGTTGATCTTATGCGTATTCAGATCCAGATAGAACCAGATGCCGTCGTATGGGCAGGCGGAATGACCGGAATAGCCATACATATCCTTGATGCAATCTTTTGCATCGTCCCAGAGCAGACCGGCCAGCTCGTAAGTGGTGGAAGGCTGCCTTTGGAGGCTGGCGATGATCTTCTGACGGAGTATGGCAGCGGCCTGCTCGGGGGTGGCGGGGACGGTGCAGGCGGGCGCGTCGGCCTCTTCGGCTGCTTTGATGGAAGTCGGCGCGTCGCAAGACGGGCAGGAGACGGTCGGCGCTGCCGGGGAGGCGGTGCAGGCGGGCGCGTCGGCCTCTGCAGCTGCTTTGGCGGAAGGCGGCGCGTCGCAAGACGGGTAGGAGATGGTCGGAGAGGACGTGGAGGCGGCGTTGGTGGGAGGCATGGGCAGATTGCCCTTCTCATCCAGCCCATACAGCCGGCCAACAAGATAGAAATACAGAGCGTAGATGATGGCGCCCCCCCAGGACGATTGGTAAGTTGAGCGAAACCTTCGTGATCATGAAAACTGGCAGAAAAAAGCCGGCTATGGTGAGGATGATGGCAGCGGCGCGGCGGTATTTCATGGGAAGCACCTCCGTTATTGACCTGTGGGAATATGAAAAAAACATCCGCTGAAGTACAACGGATGTTTGCAAGAAGAGGTGCCACCCAGATTCGAACTGGGGAATAAAGGTTTTGCAGACCTTTGCCTTACCACTTGGCCATGGCACCATTCGGCCAGAAATTCTGACCATCATCAGGCGGGGAAACCGACCTAATGAAGAAGAGCGGTAGACGAGGCTCGGACTCGCGACCTCCACCTTGGCAAGGTGGCGCTCTACCAACTGAGCTACTACCGCATAAAAGTGCCGCGGGGCGGAATCGAACCACCGACACGCAGATTTTCAGTCTGCTGCTCTACCGACTGAGCTACCGAGGCAAATATGATGGCGACCCGGAAGGGGCTCGAACCCTCGACCTCCAACGTGACAGGCTGGCGCTCTAACCGACTGAGCTACCGGGCCATATTTGTAAGCTCCTCTTTCGAGGAAGTGGGAACAACAGGGCTCGAACCTGTGACCCTCTGCTTGTAAGGCAGATGCTCTCCCAGCTGAG
Source organism: Christensenellales bacterium (assembly GCA_045126095.1). Taxonomy (GTDB): domain Bacteria; phylum Bacillota; class Clostridia; order Christensenellales; family Aristaeellaceae; genus UBA11524. The sequence goes on from JBGVOA010000359.1 coordinate 2,369, forward strand.
CTATGCTCCCGCGTCCCTGCCATCCGCGTGTCACCGCGGCGACGTGTTATATATTATCACGTTGCTGCGGCGCTGTCAATACCTTTTTTGAGATTTTTTCAAAAAAATCGTGTGCGTGCTGCGTTGCGGCTTTCGCAATGACTACATGGGGCGACGGATCCCAGCGCGCGCCCTGTATTGTGGCGAAAAGTCAACCGGAATTTGCAGGTGAGGCGGCGTTATGGTCAATTCTTGCCCGATTCTTGCTCATTCCTTGACAAAATGATCCGGGGGTGTATACTGATAGTACGGTATCCCTTTGTATCCAAACGAAAAACAGAGAGGAGAAAACCACATGAAGAAACTGCTCATCGCTCTGCTGGCGCTGGCGCTGTGCTTCTCCGTCGCCCTGGCGGAGGAGGCCGTGATCGACTTCGAGAACGGCGCGACCGGCGTGTTCCAGCAGTCCGGCTCCTGCTCCGTCGCCGTGACGGGCGCCATCGCCCATGAGGGCGGCAAGTCCCTGGCGGTGACGAACCGCTCCGGCAACAACTGGGACTGCGCGGACCTGAACGCTGCCAATGCCGGCATCGCCCTGGGCGATACCGTGACCGTCAGCGTGTGGGTCTATGTGGACAGCGACGAGGAAGGTACCTTCGTCATCGCTAAGTCCGGCGCGGATTATGGCTGGTTCGGCAACGCCACCATCCCCGGCAAGACCTGGACGGAGCTCACCGCCACCTTCACCCTGGAGGATGACGTGAACATCCGCTTCCAGAACTACGGCGAGAACTGGAACACCGTCAACTTCTACCTGGACGATGTGACCGTCACCAAGGCAGCTCCCGCTGTCGAGGCGGTTCCCGCCGAGTCCGCGATGACCACCACCGTGTTCGACTTTGAGGCGGGCGTGCCTGCCCAGTTCATCCAGTCCGGCGCGTGCGTGCCTGCTGCCGGCAGCGTTGCGCACACCGGTGCTGGCTCCCTGCATGTCACCGGCCGCACCGGCAACAACTGGGACGCCACCGACCTGAAGGCCGAGGCCATGGGCATCGTGCTGGATGCGCCCACGGTCATCACCGCCTGGGTGTATGTGGACAGCGATGAGGAAGGCACCTTCGTCATCTCCAAGGCTGGCGGCGACTATGCCACCCTGGGCTCCGTCACCTGCGCGGGCCGCACCTGGACGGAGATCCGCGCTGAGTTCAGCCTGGATCAGCCCGTCAACATCCGTTTCCAGAACCAGTCTGAAAACTGGAACATGGCCGAGTACTACATCGACGATGTGACCGTCTCTGTGGGCGCTGCGCCCGAGGCGGTTGAATCCACCGAGCCCCCGATCGACTACACCTCCGACTTCTCCGAGGGCGAGGACGGCTGGTATGCCCGTTCCGCCGGCGGCGCCTCCATCGCTGTGGTGGATGACGCGCTCTTCATCACCGGCCGTACTGCGACCTGGAATTCCCCCGGCCGTGACTTCGCGCTGGTGCCCGGCAAGACCTACAACATGTCCGTGCTGGTCAAGCAGGATCAGCTGCCCTCCACCGGCTTCATCCTCTCCATTGCCCATACCCGCGATGGGGAGGAATCCTACGAGAACCTGGGCACCTGCACTGCCAAGCAGGGCGAGTGGACGATGATCCAGGCCTCTTACGTCGCCGGCCGCTATGACAAGTACGTCCTGTACGTTGAGGGCGGCGCGGAGGATACCGAGTTCTACATCAAGGAATTCACCTGCATGGAGAAGGTTTCCACCTTTGGTCGTGCGAACCTGCCCTCCCTGAAGGAGGTCTATGCGGATCAGTTCGACTTCGGCACTGCCGTTACCGGCAACGAGGTGATTGACGAGGCCCGCATGGACTTCTACGCCACCCAGTTCGAAATTTTCACCCCCGGCAACGAAATGAAGCCCGATTACCTGCTGGACATGGCCGAGACCCGCAAGCAGGTGCGCGCGACCAAGGATCAGACCACCGTGTGTGTCAAGTTCGATACCTGCATCCCGCTGCTGGACTGGGCGCAGGCGAATGGCCTGAAGGTGCACGGCCATACCCTGGTGTGGCGCTCCCAGACCCCCACGGCCTTCTTCCACGAGGACTACGCCACCCATAAGCCCCTGGTTTCCCGCGAGGTCATGCTGGCCCGTATGGAGAGCTACATCCGCCAGGTGCTGACCTGGACGGCGGAGAACTACCCGGGCGTGATCGTCTCCTGGGACGTGGTGAACGAGGCTGCCGCCGACTCCGGCCGCCAGCTGTACGATTGCCTGTGGAAGCAGGTGGTGGGCGAGGACTATGTCAACCGCGCCTTTGAGTACGCCCGCAAGTACGCCGAGCCCGGTACGCTGCTGTTCTACAACGACTACAACAGCGAGATGACCCTCAAGAATCTGATGATCGGCGACATCCTGGACAGCCTGATCGCCGAAGGCACCGTGGACGGCTACGGCTTCCAGAGCCACTACTCCACCACCTCCAGCCTGAACAAGATCAAGTCCGCCTGGATCAACATCTCCCAGCGCCGCCTGCAGGACGGCACCCCGATCCTGCTGCGCGTCAGCGAGCTGGACGTGGGCATCTCCGCCAACGATGAGGTCAACTGGGATCGCCAGGCCTACTTCTACGGTGAGCTGTTCAAGATCTACGCCGAGTATGCGGATCAGCTGATCGCCGTGCACACCTGGGGCACTGTGGACGACCTGAGCTGGCGTGCGGATGTGTACCCGCTGCTGTTCGACAACAAGTGCCAGCCCAAGCCCGCCTTCTGGCAGCTGACTGACCCCAGCCAGCTGAACTGAGCGGCAGACAAGTGAAACCCGGCTCCCCTGTGCCTGCAGGGGAGCCTTTGTGTGCACAAAAAGCGGCCGAAGTCCCCCGGAACATCGACCCTGTCGATGCACCGTGGTGGCTTCGGCCGCCGTTTTCATATCCAGCTTTCCGTCTCTGCCAGGATGATCTCCGCAATTTTCCTGCTGTGCACGATGTAGCTCCCGTGATCCTCGCCCGGCAGCAGCAGGTGTTTTCCGCCGGGGATTGCTTCCGCAATGTGCCGCATGTGCTTCTCCCGCAGCATGTCCCGGCTGCCGGCGGTGATGAGGGCGGGACAGCGGATGCTGCGAAGTTCGCCATCGGTGACGTCCGGTTCGGTCAGCATCAGGCGCAGCAGCGGGTCGGGCCGGAACCGGTTCTGCAGGCGCATCTGCCACAGCCAGCGGCGCTTTAGGCCGTCCGGGCGGACGTTCACGCCGCTGCCGATGATCCCGCCGATCATCTCCGGTTGGCGGATGGCCAGCAGCAGCGCCAGGATGCCGCCGTCGCTGAAGCCGTAAACGATGGGCCTTTCAAGCCCCAGCCGCCGGATGAAGTCCGTCACGTCCTGCGCCATGTCGGCATAGTGGTATTCGCCCACCGGGCTGCTCTGCCCGTGGCCACGGCTGTCGATGGCGTAGACGGTGAAGCGCTCCGAAAGCCGCGGGATGGCCGCATCGAAGATGGCGCTGCTCT
>JBGVOA010000360.1:0-2711 GCA_045126095.1 Christensenellales bacterium
GCAGGATTATGTGTACGAGTGCGTTGCCTCCCACCTGCGGGAGGACGGCATCGACTACGTCAAGTGGGATATGAACCGCCACTTCTCCAACATCGGCTCGGCACTGCTGCCTGCCGATCAGCAGAAGGAGCTGCCCCACCGCTACATGCTGGGCCTGTACCGCGTACTGGAGAAGCTGGTGAACGACTTCCCGGAGGTTCTCTTCGAGAGCTGCTCCTCCGGTGGCGGACGCTTCGATATGGGCATGCTGCATTACATGCCTCAAACGTGGACGAGCGATAACACCGACGCGCTGTGCCGCTGCCAGATCCAGTATTCCACCTCGCTGGTGTTCCCGCCCTTTGCCATGGGCAGCCATGTGAGCGCGGTGCCGAACCATCAGACGGGCCGCATCACCCCCATCGAGACCCGCGGCAATGTGGCCATGTCCGGCTGCTTCGGCTACGAGCTGGATCTGAACACCCTGTCCGCTGATGACCTGGAGAAGGTGCGCCAGCAGATCAAGCGCATCAAGGGCCTGCGCAATACGCTGCTCTACGGCGACTTCCACCGCCTGCTCAGCCCCTACGAGGGCAACGACACTGCGTGGATCACCGTCAGCAAGGACAAGAACGAGGCAGTCTTCATGCTGACCCGCGCGCTGGCCAAGTCCGGCACCTATCCGCCGCTGGTGAAGCTGCGCGGCCTGGATGCGGACAAGACCTACACCATCGTCGAGAACGGCGAAAGCTACACCGGCGACGAGCTGATGAACCTGGGCCTGTGCGTGCGGATGCCCTGGGGCGACGCGGCCTCCGTCAGCCTGACGCTGAAGGCGTAAGCTCCCTCTGAGAGGCATCTTTGGAGGTGTGGGCCGATTTCCCACAAGCTCCACGCGGGTACAACTTCAAGGAAGCAACCAAGAAAAATCGCGAGATGGGTTTCGAAAGGGCTGAAAGCCCTTCGCGGGTGCAGGGCAGAGCCCTGCTGGGGATCCAAGGGCAGAGCCCTTGGCAAGGTGCAGGTGCAGAGCCCCTGCCCGCCGGAGGCCCCTCGCAAGGAGGTGAAGAATGTGGCTGTAACGATGCGCGACCTGGGCAAACGCCTGGGTGTGAGCGCGGTGACCGTATCCAAGGCGCTGGCTGGAAAGTCGGGCGTGAGCGAGGAGATGCGGCAGAGGATCATCAAGCTGGCGACGGAGCTGGGGTATGTGAACCCCAACGCGCAGCAGCCGAAGGAAAAGGCCGGGCTGGATGTGGGCATCATCATTCCTGCGCCGTTCTTCTCCAATGATTCGTTCTATGCAATGATGTACAAGAGCCTGGTGCAGGAGCTGGCGGAGGCGGGGCATTTTGGCCTGCTGGAGCTGATCTCCCGGGAAGCGATGCAGAACCTGATCCTGCCCAACCTGCTGCGCAGCCGCAAGGTGGACGCGCTGATCCTGCTGGGTCAGCCGGATGCGGCCTATGTGGACATGCTGGTGAAGCAGTCCGTCCCCGTGGTGTGCATGGACTTCTACAATACCACAGCGGGCGTGGACATGGTCATTGGCGACAGCGCGGGCGGCGCCTCGGCGCTGACGCAGCACCTGATCGACCTGGGCCATCGGGATATCGCCTTCTACGGCACGGTGAAGGCGACCAGCTCCATCATGGAGCGCTACCTGGGCTACCTGGCGGCGATGCTCTCCAATGATCTGCCGGTCTGCCCGGAGTACCTCATCTCCGACCGTGACGAAACAGGCGCGCTCCAGCCCCTGGTGCTGCCGGAAAAGCGGCCCACGGCGCTGGTGTGCAACAGCGACTGGTCTGCCCGCTGGGCCATTGACCAGCTGGCCAAGCAGGGCCTGCACGTGCCGGAGGATATCTCCATCGTCGGCTATGACGATTTCAATTACGTCCCCGCGACCCTTCCGCCCCTGACCACCTACCGTGTGGACAAGGAGGCCATGTGCCGCATTGTGGTGCAGCTGGTGTCCGACCGCTGTGCCGGGGACAGGAAGCCTGCAGCCCGCATCACCGTGGGCGGAACGTGCGTGTACAGGCAGTCCGTCGCCCCCTACAGGGGCTGATAAAGCTATGATCGCAGGTCAGCCTGCGTCATATATACATTGTGATCCCGGTTTCAACCATAACAAACGACAGAAGGAAAGAGGTAATCAACCATGGCTGTGAAGATGATCAATGCCGGTTCCCTCCCGAACATCCCGTGGCAGGAGAAGCCCGCCGACCTGAAGACTGCCGCTCCCGTGTGGCGCTACACCGAGAACCCCGTTATGGGCCGCAACCCCACCCCCGAAATCGCCCGTATCTTCAACTCCGCCGTGGTGCCGTGGAAGGATGGCTTCATCGCGGTGCTGCGCGGCGAGCAGGTCAACGGCATCCCCTATGTGTACCTGGGCCGCTCCAAGGACGGCATCCACTGGGACGTCGACCGCCAGAAGGTGCCCTTCGTGGACGAGAAGGGCAACCCCAAGATGCCCCACTATGCCTATGACCCCCGCCTGGTGAAGGTGGACGACACCTACTACATCATCTGGTGCACCGATTTCTTCGGCGCGTCCATCGGCATGGCCAAGACCAAGGACTTCGAGACCTTCACCCGCATCGAGAACCCCTTCATCCCCTTCAACCGCAACGCCGTGCTCTTCCCCCGCAAGGTGAACGGCATGTTCAAGATGATGTCCCGTCCCTCTGACTCCGGTCACACCCCCTTCGGCGACATCTTCATCT
>JBGVOA010000361.1:0-3829 GCA_045126095.1 Christensenellales bacterium
CGGCCTCAAGGCTTCTGTTGCGAAGGGAGTGAGTGGCTGATGCGTCAGGTACAGCAAGCCCTCAAGGACATCGGCATTCCTGTATATGCCGGTGTCTGGCGGGCTACTTCCATGCAGCAGAATCCTCCGCACCAGTATGTGGTGTATTCCACCACGACCACGGAAGCCGCCCATGAGGACGATCATCCTTCGTTGTATCGCACCTACGTGTACCTGAATCTCTGGTCAACCGTCGATCCGACCGAAATGCGATACAAAATCAGGCAGGCCATGTATGCCGCAGGCTTTGGCATGGTGGAGGAATCGGACAAGGGCTACAATCAGCCCGCCTACGACACCGCCACCGGTCAGTTTACCGTGCAGTGGACATGGTGCTTAAGAGAGCTGGTGTAATTATGCCTATGAACACAGATGGCTTTGCTGAGCTGGTCGGACAGATCGAAAAGATGGCCAACCGATTGAACACCGATGACGAGGGTGCGCCCACGGCAAAGCGCATCCTGCAAGCCGCCGCTCAACCCATCCACCAGCAGATGAAGGCCAACGCCAGCAGCGATCCTCAAATCATAGAAGGTAAGCTGCATGGTGCGCTAAACATCGGCAAGGTCAAGCGCCGCCGCAAGGGTGGTCAGCATATCACCATCGGCGTCCATCGCAAGGATTGGGACGATGAGGATTACTATCCTGCCTATGTGGAATATGGGCACGGCGGCCCCGGCCCCGCGCCCGCACATCCCTATATCCGACCGGCATACGACACCCGTCAGGATGAAGCCTATGGCATCATCCGTGACGGGCTTCTTAATGAAATCAAGAAATGAGGTAATTTGTTATGGCAGCTACTGCTTCTCCCACGGTTTCCTCGACCATCGGTCTTAAGAACGTGGTCATCGCTCCGCTGACGGCTGACACCGAAGCGGAATGCACCTATGGCAATGTTCAGGCGGTCGCAGGCGCGATTGAAGCGACCATCACCCCTGAAAACGCCGATCCCGATGTTCAGTACGCAGACGATGTAGAGTTTGACGTGCTGTATCCTGACCCGGAGCTGAGTTTCTCCCTGAAGCTGGCCGATCTGCCGCTTTCCATTCAGGAAATGCTTCTCAACAATGCCATCGACGATAACGGCGTGCTGGTACGTTCCGCATCCGACAAGCCGCCCTATTTCGCGGTGGGCTTCAAGAGCGAAAAGAGCAATGGCAAGTACCGTTATGTATGGCTCTACAAGGTACGCGCCAAGCCCGTCACCGAAACCTATCAGACCAAGGAGGGCGACACCGTCACCCGCCAGACCGGCAGCGTGGAGTTCACCGCCATCAAGCGTACCCATGATGGTCGCTATCAGGCGGTGGCTGACGAAGGCGAGAACAGCTTTACCGCTGAAAAGGCCGCCACCTTCCTCGATTCCGTCTACGAGCCGGTCTTCTCTGCGGCATAATCATCCGCATGGCGCTCACGGGATTTTCCCGTGGGCGCTGTGCTTTTGGGGAGGGTTCTATGTCACTTGAATCTGTAAAACGTAACGGCCACAACCTCGATCTGGGGCAGTTTGAGCTGGCCGGTGAGTACGGCATCCCGCAGCTGCAGCCTGTGCATCTGGACGAGCACATTCAATGGATACGCTTCAATCACGCTCTGAAGGAACAGACCCGCGAGTGCCTTGGCGTACATTTTTTCATTGATGATTATCTGTTCCTGCGTGTGTGGAACGACCCTGCCCGGTATGCCATGTTTCTGCGGAGCTTCAAGGCTGTCATGACCCCGGATTTCTCCCTGTTCGCCGATTATTCCCGAGCCGTGCAGATCTACAATCACTGGCGCAAGCACCAGCTGGGCGCATACTGGCAGCGGTTTGGCGTGAAAACCATCCCGTCCATCAGCTGGGCAGGCAGGGACAGCTATACATGGTGCTTTGACGGGGAACCCGAGGGTAGTACGGTGGCCGTTTCCTCCGTGGGCACGATGAAGAATAAGGATTCTCGCAGGCTGTTCATTGACGGCTACCGGGAGATGCTGATCCGGCTGCAGCCCGAAAAGATTATCTTCTTCGGTGATGTCCCGGATGAATGCGACGGCAATATCGAGCACCACGCGCCCTACTACGAAACCTTCACGAAAGAACTTGCTTTCTCCGCAAAAGAGAGGTAATGTCGTATGGGAGGACGAGGTGGACGCTCACACGCCGGTGGCGGCGGGCATGGCGATCAGAATGGAGTCCCGCTGTCGCTGGCGAATCACGCGCAGTATGAGCAGCAATGGATACAAAACCGCTTCCGCGATCTGACACCTGCCCAGCAGCGATACATATCCCAGCAGCTGGGGCGGCTGTTCGCGGCGCACGACTTCGGCATGGATATCCGCAGTGAATATCTGGACAATGTCATCGCCGAGGGCTTCAAGAATCAGTTTCAGACGCACACCTCGCAGGGTGCGCTGGACTTTGACAGCCGCAGGCAGGCTACAGAGCAGCTGTTCGGCTCGGACGTGCGGCATATGCGCCCGGCAGACTTTGAGCGTTACGGCTATCTGGTGTCCCGTGACGTATCTGCCTACAACAATTCAGGCTATGGCGATACCACGGTGCGCTTCAAGCGCGACCGGGTCATCGAGCGCCTGACCTACACGACCGACGACAGCCTGTACCCCGCGTCCATACAGGAAGCCATTGCAGGCAAGGTCAGCACCAATTCCATCGCAGGTATATGGCTGGACGGCATGTCGGGCAGCGAGCTGCTTCGGCGTGTACAAAGCAGCGAAGGCAGCATCGGCAATGTGCGCGACTGGCTGCGAGGCGTAACCCATGGCGCATACTTGGAGCTACAGTACCACGGTGCGCTGACAATTGACGATGTGGAAAGCATCAACTTCAAGCGCAGCCCGCCGTCGCAGGAGCTGCTGCGCAAGCTCCGTGCCAAGGGCGTGACGGTCTATTATCAGGGACGTCGCTATTAGGAGGATAGGATATGAACATCAAACGCATTGTATCCGGCATCCGGGACTGGAATGTCATCTTTGAACTGGAGAACGGCCTGTTCGCCATGAGCAATGTCTGCCCGGAGGAACCGGTGCATTTTTCCATGAATCCCACCACGTTCCTGCGACATGGCTATTTTGAGGATGGCAACAGGCTGGACGATGACACCGTCCGCAGGGCACGCGCTACGCTGGAACATTATCTGAACAACAAAGACCGGCTGGAAGATTGTCCGATGCTGGGCAGCAAGCGCGTCATTCGCGCCCTGCTCGGGCTGGACGCATGAGGAGGTATTTGCATGATTACCTGTACCCTTGGAAAACAAAAATATACGGTTGATTTTGTTAGCGGCAGAGCCCTTCGTGAGATGGAGCCTGCCGCTAAAATGTATGCCCGGATCGTCGCGCTGTCCAATGCGGCGGTGAAGGGTGAGCCTATCCCCGAGAATGAAAACCTGAACATCTCCGACGCCATGGATACGATGATCCGCTGGTTCTGTATCCTGTTTGGTAATCAGTTCACGCCGGACGATGTGCTGGACGGCTATCCGGTGGATCGCCTGATGCACGATATTGCGTTGGCCCTGATGGCTGTGCAGACGCAGACCACGGAGATCCTGGACGAGTTCCCTACGAAAGCAGCGCAGGAAGCAAAGAAGGCACAGCCGGTGGAGACGGCATCCTGACGCTGCCGGACTTTATATACAGCACCTATAACTCCCTGCTGGAAGGCGGGTGGCGCATGGCCGAGATAGAACAGACTGATCTGCTCGGCTTTTTGCGTATTCGGGCATGGAATGCAAGGCGGGAACACGATAAGAAAAAGCCACAGCCCCGCCATATCGACGAGGTGTGG
>JBGVOA010000362.1:0-5033 GCA_045126095.1 Christensenellales bacterium
TTTGCGGCTTGTACTTGCCAAAGGCTGTGGGCTCGTCCAGGATGACCGAGCCGCAGGTGAATCCGGCGGACTCAAGGGCCTGAACCGCGCGACCCATCTGCGCCGCCAGCCCGGCAGCGCCCTCAAACCCCTGGCCGTGTACGCGCCGGCCCTTGAGTCCGCCGGATTCACCTGCGGCTCGGTCATCCTGGACGAGCCCACAGCCTTTGGCAAGTACAAGCCGCAAAACGCAGGCAACACCTACTACGGCCACGTGACGCTGCGCACGGCCCTCAAAAACAGCCTGAACATCCCAGCGGTGAAGGTAATCGAGCAGATCGGCCTCGCTGCCAGCCGGAATTACCTCTCCAGCGTGGGCATCGAGGTGACGGACAGCGACTGGAACCTCTCCCTGGCGCTGGGCAGCATGACTTATGGCGCGTCCCCCGTGCAGATGGCCGCCGCTTACTCCCCCTTCGCCAACGGCGGCATGTACTACGCACCCTACTTCATTGAGCGCATCACCGATATGAACGGCGTGGTAGTCTACCAGCACCAGGATTCCGGCACGCGGGTGCTCTCCCCGCAGTCCGCGTACCTGATGACCCACATGCTGCAGACCGTTGTCTCCTCCGGCACCGGCACGCGGCTTTCCAGCGTGGGCGTGCCGGTGGCCGGCAAGACGGGCACGGTCAACATGCAGGGGGGCGGCAACCGCGACGCATGGATGAACGCTTACACCGCCGAGCTCTCCACCTGCGTGTGGATGGGCTATGACGAGCCCTCCGCCTCCAGGCGGCTGTCCAACAGCGTGTCCGGCGGCACAAATCCCGCTTCCCTCGCCCGTGGCTTCCTCAAGGCCTACTACGCCGGACGCAGCAAGCCCTCCTTTTCCAAGCCCAGCGGCATCGTGTCCGCCACGCTGGACAAAAAGGCCATCGAGGTGCGCGGCGAAATGATGCTGGCCACTTCCCTCACTCCCGACGCCTACAAGCTCACCGAGGTCTTCCGCGAGGGCACGCAGCCCACCAAGCGCAGCAATGTCTGGAGCGCGCCTGCCTCCGCCAGCGCCTTCCGCGTCACCCATGATGACGCGGGCCAGCCACGCCTGCACATCACCGCCAGCGAGGCCGCCGTCTACCGCGTCCAGCGCGACGCGCCCGGCGAGAGCTTCGTGCTGACGGAAATGCGCGCCGAGGCCGGGCAGACCCTCACCTACACCGATCAGCGCGCCCGCCCCGGCGTGACCTACACCTACCGCGTCATTCCCGTCCACGCGGAGCTGCTGGAAAACGGCATCCTCCTGGAGGGCATGCAGAGCGTACAGGTGGCGCGGGTGGAAAAGCCCGATCCGGTCAGCGACTGGCTGACGCAGCTGCTGAACCGCAACGATACGCAGGATCGTCCCGCCTCCCTCTTTGCCGAATGAAAAGGCCCCGGCAGCGCTGCTCAGGCAGACTGCCGGGGTTCGTGTTGTTTTTGGGGGACGGCTTATTCCGGACGGATCTCCGCGCCGGTGATGGGGCAGCCCCAGCGCATGAACCACATCGCCACCTGGGCGTAGGTGGTGCATTCCAGCAGTTCGCTGCTGGGAATGATGTAGGCGGAGATGGACACGGCTCCGTTTTCGGCATTCGTCAGGAGGAAAACAGGCAGCGCCTCCTCATACAGCACCACATAGAGCGAGCCGCCGTCCTCCGCTGCGGGGTCAGCATAGATTTCATTGCTGCCCAGGGCATTGTTCACCTGAACATATTGGCTGAAGCTTGCCTCCGGACGCAGGGTCTCATAGGCCGCCATCGTCATCGCATAGTTGAGTATCTCGGAAACGCCGGTGCTCTGGGCCTCCAGGCTCACCATCGGATGCTCGGACTTGAACATGGCGCGGTATTGCAGCACATGAGCACACTCGTACACATCCAGCCAGACCACCAGCTCAGGGGTTTCGTCGATGGCCTGCGTCCAGTCGCGGGCACGGCCCTGGATATCCTCCGGCACGCCCTTGATGGACATGAAGTCGCCATGTGCCAGCTCCCGAAGGTAGAGCGCCGCGTCCACGGCCTGGGCATAGGTCAGCTCGCCGCCCGCCGCCCGGGCAGGCATGGCGCAAATCAGCAGCGCCAGCATCAGCAGCAAAGATGTCATCCGCTTCATCACCACGTCACCTCCTCAAAGGTCACCTCCGGCATGCCCAGCCCGGCAAACCAGGCGGACACCTCAGCCGCGCTGCTGCAGGCCTCAAGCGCCTCCACAGGCATCGGGAAGGCAGCGATGTTCACCGCGCCCCGGTCAGAATACCAAGGCAGCACCATGGGCACCGCATCCTCATACTGGAGGATCAGCAGGCCGCAGTCATTGGGAATATCGCAGGCAAAAACCTTGTAGCGGGCCAGCATCCTGCACAGGCGCACAACATCATTGTCCATGCCCACATACATCACATCCGGCAGGGTCACGACCATATCACGCCGCAGCTCCGGCCGGTTCAGGTCAAACCAGGGGCTGCCTTCAAGGTCACCGCCGGTCAGCGCCATGCGCAGCGCTTCGCCATCCAGGCTGAAAATGCGCACGGGCGTGGTGTGATCGCCCCGGACAGCGCTGTCCCACATGGTCTGCGAGGCTCCCGTGATGTTGCAGTATGTAAAATAGACGCCGCTCTTGGCCAGCATGTCCACGCGGCGGGCAATCTCCACGGCATTGCCGATGAAAGCATCCTCCGGCAGGGGCGCATCCGCAGGGCGGGGCGTTGCCGTGGTGATGGGGCGGCGCGTGGCGTCCGGCTGGGCCAGCATATCCGGCACAAGCGTGGGCGCGGGCGTGGGCGTGGCGGCGGACTCCGCCAGGGCCGCACCGCAGCACATCAGCGCCAGCACAAGGAACAGAAGCAGCTTCTTCATGCGTGTTTCTCCTTTCTTATTCAGGGACGACCTCCGCAAAGGCCATGGGCGTGTAGTGGGTGCCGAACCACATCGTGAGCGCCGCCGCAGAGCGGCATTCCGCAATCTCCTCAACCGGCAGGGGCATGGCAGACATGTCCACCAAACCATCCTCTGCATGCCATACAGCGCAAGCAGCACGGCCATCCTCATAGACGAAGATGTACATGCCCAGCCCGTCCGGCTGGTCGGGATTATAGCAGACGCTGCCGACATTCATGTTCATCGCCGTGACGTACGCCATCTCGCCCGCCTCGCGCAGGATCAGTCCGCTGGCCACATTCATCGGCACGTCGGAACGCAGCAGACGCTGAGCAGGACTCTCCTCCTCCATCATCAGCGCGGCGGCGTTGAGGCCCCACATGTTCAGCGCCTGCACCTGGGCATCAAGCTGCGTGTGGGCCATGAGCACGGGAGCTTCATCCCCCGCATGCATCCAGGCAGCCAGGATGTCCGTCGAAAGGTTGCCCTGCATCAGCACGGTCTGCCAGAGCGGATCATTCACATGGGCGGGCAGGCCCTGCACCAGATCGCAGGCCATGCGATCCAGGCCCTTGCTCCCGTCCGCTTCGTACATTTCGTACAGCGCAAAGCGCTGCGGCTCATCATGGGCGACGAGCAGCTGCGGAATGTCCGCCGCAGCCAGCCACGCCTGCACGTCCGCCGCTGAGGTGCATTCCGCCAGAGCCGCATCCGGCAACGGATAACATTGCAGGGAGCCAACGCCATCATGGGTGGCGTGCAGGAAGAACATCGGCGTGCCATCGGCATAGAACCGGATGAAATACGCCGTGCCATCCGGCTCCTGCGCGTCCAGAAAATAGAGGTGATTCTGCAGAGAGGACATGATGAGGATCCCCTCATTGCCGAGCGCCTGCATCATGAGGCTACCCGGCAGCATGCCCTGCACATACTCTTTGGACTGCTCGTACAGCGCTAGCAAGTCCTCGGACGGGTTCTCCGCCTCCGCCATGCGATCGAGTGCATCCATATCCACGGACAGGTATACATCCCGCAGGGGCTGCGTCCAGGTCTGGGCGGCCAGCGCGTCCAGCGCCTCCTTGTACGTCGGGACGAAGAAATCGCCGCCATAAATCTGGATATACGTCTCATTCATGGCCAGCTGCGGGAGCTCCTGGGCCAGCCGGGCGGCGTGCGCCTCCCATTGGGGAGCGTCCGCAAATGCAGGAACTGCCAGCAGCAACGCCAGCACAAGCAGAGATATTCTCTTCAACATACACAGGTCCCCCTTTGCACCATCTTAACACAGGTGGATGGTTTTCACAAGTATATACGCAGCAGATGCGCCCAACGTTTCAAAATAACGCACGAAATATAAAAAACAGGAGAGCCACGCGGACTCTCCTGTCACTATCATTGCTGTAATCAGCTGCGCTTGCGGAACCAGACCGGCACGCCGTTGGGGTCAGCGGCGGGCTGGGGAGCCATGGGCTGCTGAGGGGCCATGGGGCCGGTGTTGCCGCCCATCATGGGCTGCTGGGGCATGCCAGGCTGCTGGAAGGCAGGCTGGAAGCTCTGCTGGGGCTGGTTGCCAAAGAGCTGGCCGGGCTGATAGGGCGCGGTCTGCTGCATCGGCTGCATGGGCTGCACAGGAGCCACGGGGCCGGTGGTGGGCATCACGGGCTGAGCAGGCTGCATGGGCTGCATCTGCTGCACGGGCTGCTGGACATACGCAGGCTGCTGGGGCGCAGCGGCGGTGGGCACGCCCATGGAGGGACGCGCATAATCCGGGGTGTAGGCCGGAGCGGCGTAGTCGCCGGTGGCGCTGTAATCCGTGCGGCCGGCGTAGGAGCCGAAGCCAGCGTTGTAGCCGGTGCCGAAGAGGCGGTCGCGCTCGATGTCGCGGGCCTTCTTCACAGGCTCACGGGGCGGAAAGGGGGTCTTCTCAAAGCCGGTGGCGATGACGGTGATGCGCACCTTGTCGCCCATGGACTCGTCCACGCCCGCGCCGAAGATGATGTTGGCGTCGGGATCAGCAGCCTCGCTGACCAGCTGAGCCGCCTCATTGCACTCGATGAGGGACATGTTGGCGCTGCCGGTGATATTGATGATGACCGCGCGGGCGCCGTCGATGCTGGTCTCCAGCAGGGGGCTGGA
>JBGVOA010000363.1:0-7883 GCA_045126095.1 Christensenellales bacterium
TCCGTGGTGCTGCAAAGCGCGCCGGTGCGTCCGCCGAAGGACGCAGACTGCCCGCTGGGCCGGGTCACCGACGAAAGCGGGCTGACCCTGGGTCGGGTGACCGACGCCTGGCTCAGGCCCGACACGCTGGAAATCACCGCGCTGGAGGTGACGCTGGGCCCCCTGGAGGATCTGCGCCGGGGGAGGCTCCGCGTGCGGGACTGGGCCATCCAGACCGCGTCCGGAGGGGAAACGCAGGTGTTGATCGAACGGCAGAGATGGGAGGTGTGAGCATGAGCAGGATGATGCTGGGTGCTGCCATGGGCTTCATGGCTGGCGCCGCGCTGATGATGACCGCCACCGGCAGGGCGCTGCGCAGCGGCGTGAAGCAGGACATGCGCAAGGCCAAGGAAATGCTTGAGAACATGGAGCAGTGCAGCTGCACTGACCGCTGAGGGTGAAAGGAGGGAGCCGCCATGATGGAACGCAGGCAAGCCGCAGCATGGCGGCTTCCTCTGGCGATCGGCGCGGGCCTGCTGGCGGCGTATCTGCTGCGGCGGGCCTTGCTTTCCATCGCCGTGCAGCTGAGCGCCGGGGCGCTGATGATGGCCGCCGCCCTGCCGCTGTGCCGGCGGTTGGAAAGGCGCATGGGGCCCGCACCGGCGGCGATCCTCTCCCTGCTGCTGCTGGCGGCAGGGGCCGCCCTGCTGCTCATGACGATGCTGCCCCCGGCTGTCCGCCAGGTGCGTCAGCTGACAGCAGAATTGCCCGGGGTGGTCGCGTGGGCGCAGGAAGCCTGGCAGCGCGTTACCCGATGGTTTTCCGCCCGGGGGCTGGACATTGCGCCCCTGCAGGAGGAGCTCTTCAGCCGGTTGAGCAGCGGACTGGGCGTCATGGCCGCCTCCCTGGCGGACTCGCTGCGCCGGGGCGTGGGCAGTGCGGGTCGCCTGCTGCTGGCCCCGCTGCTGGCCTTCTACCTCCTGCGGGACAGGCGGCGCATTGCCGCCATGCTGACGCTGCTGCTGCCCATCTCCTGCCGGGCCAGGGGCGTGCGCGCCGCCCGTGAGATGCGCAGGGAAACCGCCGCCTACCTTCGCGGACAGCTGCTGCTGTCCATCGCCGTGGGGCTGCTGACCGCCCTGGGCCTGCTGCTCACAGGCACGCCCGGCTGGCTGCTGCTGGGGCTTTTGATGGGCGTGATGGAGCTGATCCCCTACATCGGGCCGGTCATTGCGGGGCTCCCCGCTGTGCTGCTGGCGCTGCGCAGCGGCTGGCTCAGCGCCCTGTGGACGCTGGGGGTGCTCATCCTTGTCCAGCAGGTGGAGGGCGCGGTGCTCTCACCGCGTCTGCTGGGCAGCGCGACGCAGCTCCACCCCATGGCCGTGCTGCTGCTCATCCCGGCCGGAGGCATGCTGATGGGCCCTGTGGGGATGATCGCCGTGCTGCCTGCGGTGGTCGCTTTGCGCGGCGCTGTGCGGGGGTGGAGGGCATAGGCGCAGGGTGTGGAGATGAAAAAAATTGAATAAACTTCTTATAGTATATAGTAAAGACTTTTGTTCTGTTATAAAATGAACACACAATGCTGTAGGAATGAATCATAACCAAAAGGATTGATGGGTCTTATTTTTGTACGAAGGGATGACAAATATGGATACGACGGAGTGCATCACACACACGCTGGAGATGCTGGGGATCACCAGGCGATATCGCGGGCATGCCATTGCGGCAGAGGCGATCCATCGTATCCTGAAGGACGAAAACGGGCTGATTTGCCTCCATACGCAGGTGTATGCGCCGCTGTGCCGGGAAAGCCGGCAATCCTGGTATCTGCTGGAGCGCAACCTGCGCACGGTGATCCAGCGGGCCTGGGCGGTCAACCGTGATCTGCTGCAGGAAATGTCCGCTTACCCGCTGCTGCTCATGCCCACCGTGAGCGAATTCCTAGATATTGTCACCACATACCTGCAAAGGCAGACGCTGCGGCGGGATCGGGGCCGGTGAAGCCCGCGCTCCCCTGCTTTGCGATGCAAAAAAACAGGCAGACTCCCCCGCGCTGGAGGAGCCTGCCTGTTTGTGTTGATGGGTTTTACACCCGCACGGTCTGTCCGGCGGGGATGCAGACGGTTTTGCCGAAGGCGTCGCACCAAACGTCGGTGGCGGTGGGGTTGTGCAGCGTGCGGCCGTCCGCAGAGGAGCGGATGGCGCGGCAGGCGTTGACGTAATCGACGATCTCGATGTTCGTGGCGTACCAGATGTCCTCGCGGCCGCCCATCTTCTCGCAGAAGGCCTCGATCACCTGCCAGTTGTCGTCCACCTCAAACTCGTAGGAGTGGCCCCAGAGGTAGAACAGCAGGCTGCCAAAGGGCGCGGAGTCGTTCAGGAAGCGGTCGCAGAGCTGCTGGAGGTTCGGCGCGTTGTGATGGCAGGTGGGGTGCAGGCGCAGCCAGTCGGTGGGGATGGAGAAGTTGTTGGTGCTCACCACCGTGCGGGCGTAGGCGGCGCCGGTGGCCTTGAGGGCATCCACCACCGTATCGGAGAAGGTGCCGAAGGGATAGGCCAGGCCGCGGACGAGCCCGCCGAACATGGCTTCGAGGTTCTCCCGGTCAGCGAGCACCTCGTGGGCGACCTGGGCGGGGTTCAGCTCGGTGAGGGAGGCGTGGGTCAGGCAATGGGCGGCCACCTCATGGTTGGGGTTGGCGTACACCTTCGCCACCTGGGAGGCGCTCATCCGGCGGTGGATGTGGCCCTTGGGGTACACCGTGCCCTCCTGGGCCCAGCAGCCGCTGTTGAGGTTGAAGGTGCAGCGGACGCCGTGCTTGTCGAGGATCTCCATCAGGCGGACGTCCTGCTCCACGCCGTCGTCATAGGAGAGGGTGAGGGCCTTGCGCAGGCCGTTGGGGTAGCGATAGAAGATGGACATGGGGAAACCTCCTTTGCATATGGTGCGGAATTATTGTGCGTTGTGGGCGCGCATCTGGTTGACCATGCCGTCCCAGGCTGCGTTGACTTTCCGGAAGAGCTTCCCCAGCAGCCAGGCGCAGGGCTTCTCCACCAGGAAGGTGACGAGGGCGGCCACCAGGAGCGAGCCCAGGAAGCAAAGCGCCATGTACTCGCTGGCCCAGGGCTGCTCGGGGCCGCCGGGGGCCATGTTGGGCGTGGGGTAATTCGCCGCCGCCGGGAGCTGCAGGCGGTTTTTGAGGAAAACGGCGATGTTCTGGTGGAAGAGGTAGTAGTTCATGCTGACCATGGCGAGCAGGCCCATCAGGCGGTTGCCGAAGAGGAAGCGCACCGGGCGCAGGGCGAAGGGCAGCGCTACGGCCACCGCCGCCAGCAGCAGCGCGAAGAGGGGGCGGCGCATCATCTGTCCGGCCTGCAGGGCGCTGCCGGGGGTGCCCGCCTGGGCCTGGAGCAGAACCACCAGGCCATAGAGCGCCAGGAGCAGGACGATGGTTGCGGCGGCATTGAGCAGCAGGCGCAGGTCGCCTCTCTTTGGCCAGAGGGTCGTCAGCTTGACATACAGCAGCGCCGACGCCATGCCGATGGCGTACACATCCAGGAAGTTCGCCAGCTGGTTGACGACCATGTTGTAGTCCGTCATCGTCCACAGGCACCAGCTGCGGAAGCCCAGGGCCGCGGCGATCATGAAGCCGAAGGTCGCCAGGGGATTCTTCCGGGCCAGCCACGCCAGCAGCGGGAAGAGAAGGTACGCCTGCATCTCGATGGCGATGGTCCAGGAGGCCACGCCGATGGGGGTGGCGATGTAGGAGGCGTAATCGAAGGTCTGCGTGAAGGTCAGGTGGCGGAGGACGTCCTCCTTCATCTGCGCCTCGTTGCCGTAGAAGGCGGCGGGCAGGTTGTCCACCCAGTCGCTCAGATAGCGGCCTGCGTCCCCCTGATAGGTGTCGGAGATCCATTGCAGGCGCTCATCGAAGCTCATGACCGGGCCGTTGGGGGTCACACCCTTCCAGGCGGGCCAGGCGGCCAGGTAAAGGTCGGCCGTCAGGTCCGCAGAGCAGGTCTTCAGCTGTTTGACGACCTGCTTGGCCTCCCAGCTGGCGAAGTACTGCTCCGGCTTGCAGAAGCAGTCGTTCATCTCCTGCTTGCGGGTGGCCTGCCAGTTGCTCCAGGCGTAGGGATCGTAGGGATAGGCAGCCTGCACCCAGCGCTTCTTGCCGTCCATCCAGCCCTGCCAGGCGTCATGGGCCCAGGTGGGTTCGCCGGAGGACTCCTCCGTCAGGATGGCCTTCTCCTCCAGCGCCTGCTGCACCTCCTGCCGGGGCAGCCAGTTCAGCTGGTTGGCGTAGGAGGCATTGCCGTTGCTCCAGAAGCCCGGCAGCGCGATGGCAAGGAGCATCACCAGGGTGACAAAGTAGTAGCTGGGCACGATGCGCATCACGCGCCGCTGGTAGAAGGTGCGGACTTCCAGCTTTCTCTCCCCCAGCAGCATCGCGCGGGCGTGGGGCAGGAACAGCAGGAAGCCGGAAAGCAGGATCGTTCCGTCCACCGGCACATAGCCCGCGCGGACGAGAAAGTCCAGCGAATAATCGCCCACATGGGGCGTCAGCCAGGATTGCTGCCAGAAGTGATACCAGCTGACGATGAACACCAGCAGCACGCGCAGGCCGTTGAGCTCCGGGATGTGCCGCGCGGAGGGCTCACAGGGCCTGTGCCACCAGCGGCGGAGGGCGTCAGGCATGCGCCGGGGAAGGGATTCGTTGGGCATGGCGGACTCCTTTGGTCGAAATGTGCTGCCCATAGCATAGCATAAAACCACGGGATTGTCACGACCTGAATGCAGAAAGTGACGGGACGGGAAATCCATATTTCCACAAGTTGCGCGGGCAGGTTGCATCCTTGGCAGAAACATGCTATAATAGGATGTCTACATGTACCAACACGCAGGTCGGAGCGATCTGCCCACAGGAGGTGAACCGGCGAAAGCCGGAGATCATGCCCACGAAGGAAAGAATGCTCATCACTGGCGGCAATCCGCTGGAGGGTGAGGTGCGCGTGAGCGGCGGCAAGAACACGGCGGTGGCTGTGATTCCCGCAACGCTTTTGTGCGATGAACCCTGCACGATCGAAAACCTGCCGGACATCGCGGATGTGTATGCCCTGGTGGATATCCTGCGCGCCCTGGGCGCCAAGGTGGAATACGTCCCGAACCTGTATATGAAGGTGGATCCCCGCACGGCGGAGGGCTGGCAGGTGAGCTATGCCGATTCGCAGCGCCTGTGCGCCAGCTACTATCTGCTGGGTGCGCTGCTGGGCCGCAGAGGCGAGGCGGAGGTGTACCTGCCGGGCGGCTGCGCCATCGGCGCGCGTCCCATCGATCAGCACATCAAGGGCTTTGAGGCCCTGGGCGCTGTGGTGGAGCAGCTGGGCGGCCGCATCACCGCCAAGGCGGAGGCGCTCATCGGCTCCGACGTCTTCTTTGACGTGGTCACCGTGGGCGGCACGATCAATGTGATGCTGGCGGCCGTCAAGGCGCAGGGCAATACCACCATCTACAACGCCGCCAAGGAGCCCCACATCGTCGACCTGGCGAACTTCCTCAACTCCATGGGCGCGAAGATCAAGGGCGCGGGCACGGACGTGATCCTCATCCGGGGCGTGCAGACCCTGCACGGGGCGAGCTACGCCGTCATCCCCGATCAGATCGAAACCGGCACGCTGATGATCGCCGCTGCCGCCACCCATGGCGACGTGGTGATCCACGGCTGCATCCCCACGCATATGGAGGCGCTTTCCGCGAAGCTCCTGGAGATGGGCGTGCGCGTCACCGACAGCGATGACGCCATCCGCGTGCGCTCCAACGGAGCCCATCGTGCCGTCAACATCAAGACCCAGGTGTACCCCGGCTTCCCCACCGATCTGCAGCAGCCCATGAGCGCGCTGCTGACCACGGCCAAGGGCACCTCCATCATTCAGGAAACGATCTACGAAAGCCGCCTGAAGCACCTGAGCGAGATTGCCCGCATGGGCGCGCAGGTGCGCATCATGGACCGCACTGCCATCATCGAGGGCGTGACCGACCTCTACGGCGGCCCCATCACCGCCACCGACCTGCGCGCCGGCGCGGCGCTGGTGGTCGCGGGCCTGATGGCCAAGGGCGTGACGGAAATCTATGAGCCCCATTATATCGACCGCGGCTACGAGAATATCGAGGTGAAGCTGCGCTCCCTGGGCGCGGTGATCAGCCGCGAAAAGGGCGAGTAAGGGCATATCGCAGGAGAGACCTCCTCAGTCCCTTTGGCGATAGCTCCCCCAGGGGTGACCGTAGCCCCACGCGGGCACAGCTGGAAGAGAAGTGAAAACCCCATCGCGAGAATGGGTGTTGAGAGGGCTGAAAGCCCTTCGCGGGATGCAAGGGCTGAGCCCTTGCCAGGGTGCAGGGACAGCGTCCCTGCCTTGGAGGTGGTCAACACGAAAACGCCCTTTGCAGTGCTGGGCCTGAATGCATCCGCAACGGCGGAGGACGTGCGGGCCGCTTACCGCCAGATGGTCAAGACCTGCCATCCGGACCGCTTCCCCGACCCCGCAGAAAAGGCGGCGGCCCAGGAGAAGATGATCGCCCTGAACCGGGCCTACGAGGAAGCGCTGAAGCTGGCGGCCTCCCGCAGGACGGTGGAGAGCTACAACACGGAGCTGACCCTGGAGGAGGCGCTGGCCCTGGCCGCCAGGATGCTCCGCCGGGAGAGTCCGCAGTCCGCCCTGCGCAACCTCCTGCGCACCCCCGCCCGCGACGGCCGCTGGTACGCCATGCAGGGCGCGATCCTCATGGAGATGGACCAGTACGAGACTGCGCACCAGTCCTACCGCGAGGCCGTCCGCCACGAGCCGGACAACAACCAGTTCCGCAGCGGCGCGCTGGCTGCGGCGGTCGCCCTCAAAAAGAGCCGCACCCTCTGGGGCCGCATCCGGCTGAAGCTCAAGCGGTGGAGAAAGAAATGAATATGCATGTGCCCTTCTGCAATGCCGGAAGGGCGCATTTTTGTTACAACTTTTTTGAAACGTAATGTCCGCCATGCGCGTATGTACTGATGTGGATGCATCTACCTTTCCGCCGGGATTGCCCCCGGTGAAAATGAATTTTGCCGATTGGTTTTGAAAAGAGGGCTTTGTTCATGAAAGGCAGACATCTTCTATTTTGCGTGCTGTTCTGGCTGCTGCTGCCCTGGGCGGCGGCGGGCGAAGCGGCGGACGCGCCCCGGGTGGAGTTCTACATCACGCATTACATCGGCCATGTGGGGCGCGAAAGCAGCGTCATCCTGCAGTGCTGCACGCCGCGCCTGGTGCCGGGGGACGACAACACCTTTGAGCTGCGCAATCACCGGGGCGAGGTGCTGGCGGTGAGGCAGTGGCGCAATCCCCGCGAGCGGCTGACCCTCTCCTTCACCGTGCCGGAGAGCGCCCTGGGCGGGAACGAGCTGTCCCTGTGGTGGAACGGCGTGGATGTGACGGCAGAGCACGCCTTTGCGGCCTATTCCGCCCTGAACGTGAAGCGTGTGACGCAGCTCACGCCCCGTCAGCCTGCCATTGCGCTGACCATCGTGTGCGGCGGCGGGACGGAGCAGAATGTGGCGGACATCCTCGCCGTGCTGGAGCGGCACGGGGTCAAATGCACCTTCTTCCTTTCCGGCGGATGGCTGGAGAGCCATGTGGAGGAGGCGCGGGCCATTGTCGCGGCGGGGCATGAGATCGGCAGCCACGGCTACCGGCATGTCCGCATGACGGAGATGGAGAGCTACCGCGATATGCGCAGCGTCATCACCCGGATGAACGAGCGCTGCGAGACGCTGCTGGGCGTGCGCCCGCGGCTGTTCCGCGCGCCATACAGCGACACGAACCAGAAGGTGACCGCCCTGGCGCGGGCCGAGGGCATGGAGGAGATCCAGTGGAGC
>JBGVOA010000364.1:0-7642 GCA_045126095.1 Christensenellales bacterium
CGGCAGAGTGATCGTAAAGGTCTGCACGGTGGACTTGTTGTAGCTGCTGCTTTTCAGTTCATGGAGCTTGTTGGTGCGGCTGTCCACCGCGTAGATGGTGCCGTAATCGTAACCGGTCTCCGCGTAGTTGATCACATCCAGATAGGCCGTGCGCGTACCGGAGATCGTCACGACACAGGCTGCTGTGGTGCTGTGGCGGCCCTTGTTCTGGCTCTCGTAGTAGCCATTGCTGTTCAGGGCAAAGCCGTAGCTACCCTCGCTGGCGACGGAGAAACGAGGTTCGCCGCTGCTCGTCGCTTCCTGCGTGATGTTGATATTTTTCGTCACGCTGCCACAGGTGAAGGTGACCGTCGCGGTGCGGCGGCTGGTTCCGGTATTGGGCTGCAGCGTTGCCGTGATGCTCTCGTTCCCGCTGCCGCTGGTCTTGCTCAGGGTCAGCCAGGAGGCGTTATCCGTCGCCGTCCAGTTGCCGTTGGATACCACGGTGATCGTCCGCGTGTCGCCGCTGCCGGAGGTGCTCACATTCAGCGTATCCTCCTTCGCCTGCGTGATGCTGAGCGTCTTCGTCACGTTGCCGCAGGTGAAGGTGATCGGTGCCGTGCGGGCACTGCTGGTAGTGTTGGGCTGCAGCGTCACGGTGATGGACGCGTTGCCAGTTCCGCTGGTCTTGCTCAGCGTCAGCCAGGCGGCGTTTTCCGTCGCCGTCCAGCTGCCGTTGGAGGTCACGGTGATCGTCCGCGTGTTGCCGCTGCCGCTGTCGCTGACGGACAGGCTGTCCGTCTTCTCCTGGCGGAAGGTCAGCGTTTGCGTTTCACTGCCGCAGCGGATGGTGATCCTCGCCGTGCGGGCGCTGCTGGTGGTGTTTGCTTCCATCGTCATGGTGATGTAGGCATTGCCGGTGCCGTTGGCGCAGCCCAGCGTCAGCCAGGAGGCGTCGTCCGTCACCGTCCAGCTGCCATTGGATTCCACGCTGATGCGATTCCCCACAATCGAAGCAGACAGGACGTCCTGCTTATCCTGCGTGATACTCACCGACGTGGAGGCAGTGCCGCAGGTGAAATACACGTCCGTCATGCGGGCGTTGCTGCCAACGTTGTCTTCCATACGCATCGTGATGCTGGAGCTGCCATTGCCGCTGGTCTGGGACAGAGTCAGCCAGTCCGCCTCCTCCACAGCCGTCCAGTAGCCATTGGCTTCCACGCGGATGGTGCTGCCGGAGCGCGTTGCGGTGATCCAGTCCGTCTTTTCCTGCTCGATAGGCACCGTTTCGGTCTTGTTGCCGCAGCGGAAGGTCAGCACCGCCGTGCGGGAGCTGCTGGTGCGGTTCTCCTCCATGGTGGCGGTGATGGTGGCGTTGCCGTCGCCGCTGGTGCGGCTCAGCGTCAGCCAGGAGGCGTCATTGGACACAGTCCATGCGCCATCCGCCGTCACGGCCATGGTGAAATTCCTGCCGTTGAGGCTCTCGTTGACGGCGATGCTGATGCTGCGCAGCTCCTCGCGCTTTGCCTCCGCGCGGCGGGCCATGTCGGCGCTGTCAGAGTAAAGCCGCTGCGCCAGCTCGGCAAACATTTCCGCCGCACGGCCCGCGCTCTCGTAGGTGTCGGCATTGTAGAGCGCCATCGCCTCGTCGTACTTCAGCGCATCAATCCTGTCCGGCAGATCAATCCTGCGCCACCGGCTGTCGCACACCTCTGTTTCATAGTAGAGATTGATCGCCGTTTCAAAGTCGCCGTTGGCCTCCGCCTGGCGGGCCAGCGCATAGGTCTCAAGCTCCGTTACAGAGTTAAACCCCATCTCCTCCAGATAAGCACTGAAGGCCGCGTCTCTGCGCAGCTTCGCGATTCTGCCCGAGATCATCTGGAAGTTGCCTTCCTCCACTTCCTTCAGGCATATCGCATATTCCTTCAGAGAGGGCGCCCAATCGTACCGGCCACAGAGCTCCAGCCAGTTAACGATCTCTGTGATGGTATAGGTGGGATCACCGGCCAGATAGCCCAGGAAAGCCTCCTGCGCCTCCTCGTAATTCTCCTTCACCCCCCGCGCCTGCGCCGGGAGCATCACACCGATGCTCAGCACCAGCGCAAGAAGGAGTGCACACAGCCTTTTCGTAAACATGATGTTCCTCCGATGTGTCAATTCTATGTCCGTCGGATATTCCGGGGCTCACCCCAGCACCACAACAATCCCTTCTCGCAGCTGCACCGCGTCGCCGGGCGCGATGAGGGCGGATTCCCCGGCAATGCGCAGGGCGGGTCCGGGCGGCAGGAGGGACTTGTCCTCCGCGGTCAGGCGGTGCATGACGGCCGCGCGCAGCTCCGCGCCGGTGCAGCCGCTTTCAGGCAGCTGGATGTGCCGCAGCGCACCCGTCTCCCGCAGGCAGACCAGCGCATGCAGCATGCCGGGCGCAGGGGCCGGAAGCTTCTCCAGGGCCACCTGCGCGTGGTCAATGGGGTAACGGATATGCAGCGCCGCGCCGTTGACCGTTGCCTGCATCAGCGGCGGGAAGTCCAGCACATCGCCGGTTTGCAGCGTCCGTTCGCCGCCCCGGAGCAACTCGCCGCCGATAAAGGTACCGTTGGTGCTTGTGTCCTCATAATGCAGCAGCCCGTCGCGGTCAAAGCTGAACACGCCATGGTAGGAGGACAGGTACCCATCGCGGCAGCAGATCTGGTTGCTGTGCGCGCGGCCAACGGTGAAGCGCTCCGTCACACGCACGCGCTCCGTGCGCAGACCGTCCTCCGGGACGATGCGCACCAGCATCAGCGCGCGGCGGACCCCCGACGTCAGCAGGTGATTCCCCTCCTGACGCAGCGGAATGCGATCCGCCGGACAACCCTCCTGACGGAACCAGCCCTGCGGCAGCAGCAGATCGCCGCCGGTCACCTGAGCAGGCTGCCAGCTGGACAGCGGCATGTAAACCGCCTCCCGCGCCCCCTCCGGCAGGCTGTACTGATACAGCTTTTCCTCAATGATCACGCAAATTCGCAGCATCGTGGCCTCCCGTTATTCCAGCGTCAGGTCGGCAGAGCCCAGCAGCGCATCCTGCCAGTAGATCTCCAGCCGCGCCCGGCCCTGATAGTACCGGCCATGACGGCCATAATACGTCTCCAGCAGGCTGGTGAAATCCTCGATCGTCCAGAAGCGCCCGGCGCTCAGCTCCACCGCCGCTGCGCCGATTTCCGCCACACACACGTCATCCGGCGCGCGCAGCACCAGATACATGCTGGCCATCTCATAGCTTCCCGGCTCACAGGCGCCGCCGCAGTACAGCAGCACCGCCAGATTCTGCTCCGACAGGCGCACCTGGCGCAGCGCCAGCACGCCGTCCGCAAGGTCCATCAGACCCTTGTCCATCGCAAGGGCTTCCCTGTCCTCCACCTTTTCCAGAAGCGATGCTTCACAGGTGGAAACGACCTGCGTTGTCGGCCTGAATTTTCCCCGCACCGGGGACAGGGTGCGGAAAGCGACTTCCTGCGTCGCCTTCCCCGCCGTCACGGTCAGCACATAGTCCGTTTCCGGCGCAAGACCCGTCAGCTGCACCACGCCATCCACAATGGGCGCCTCCGTGCGTGCCTCCGAACCGGCCACGCACAGCTGCGCCGTCACGCCCTCCGGAGCATTCGTCACACTGGCGGACGCGCCAAACAGCCCCGGCTCCACCGTTACCGCCATGGGAGCGCCGCCGGGCTGCCCCAGGAGCACGACCGCCCCGACCGCCAGCACCGCCACCAGCAGCACGGCAGCCAGGATCAGCGGCAGCCGGGACTTGCGCTTCTTCGGTTCTTTCGCAGGCTCTGCAGGCTTTTTCTCCTCCACGGCAGGCGTCTCTCCCATCATTGTCCGTGGGATTTCAAATCCTGTCCCCATGGTCTGCGCGGCCTTCACAGCGTCCTCCGCAGCTTCCTGGCTGCGGCCCATCTGGCTGGGATCGAAGGTGCGGCGGTTTGTGGAGAGGTAAACGCGGTCATGAACGCCGGAGGCTTCCTCCGCACGGAAATAGGGCAGGGGCATCAGCTTCTGATTGTCCGCCAGGGCCGCAATGGCAGCGGAAAAGTCCTCCGCCAGCTCCTGCAGGGTCTGATAACGTTCTGCCTCCGCCACTGCCGCAGCCCGCAGGATGACCTCCGCCACCTCGGGCGAAGCATACTTGGGCGCGGGATAGCGGCTGCCCGGATTCCTGGCCATCTCGCAGCATTTACGCCACGCCGCCAGCTCATCCTCCCGGTTCAGCTGCGTCTGGAAGGGCAGCATGCCATTGTTGAACAGAACGTAGAGCGTCATGCCCAGGGAATACACATCGCTGGAAACGGAGGGCTCGCGGGACTGGCGGACCTCCGGAGGCTGGAAATACTGCGTACCCCGGACGCGGCGGTAGAACTTGCGCTGCAGCTGCAGGCTCACGCCGAAGTCGCTGAGCTTGAAATCGCCCCCGCTGCACAGAATGTTCTCCGGCTTCAAGTCGCCATGGATGATTCCCTGACCATGGCAGGCGTCCAAGGCGCATACAATGTCCCGCACCAGCCGGGCCGTCTTGCCCACAGAAATGCTCCTGTCCCGCAGCATATCCACCAGCGGGGTGAGCAGCTCCATGCGGATGCAGGTATCCATGCAGGTACCATCCTGGCTGATGTGGAAGGCATAATCCTGGATGCCCACGATCTGCGGCGTCCGGGAGAGCTTCTGCATAATATTGATCTCATCCAGCAGCTGGGTCTGCGCCTCGCGGAACTCCTGCAGGCTCAGGCCGCTCTCACCGCCGTATTCGATGTGAATCCACTTCAGCGCAGCCTCCTGGCCCGTAACCCGGTTGCGGACGTGGTACACCACGCCGTTGCTGCCCCGGCCCAGCTCGCCGATCTCCTCCCAATCCCGCATCTGCGCTTGTTCTGCGCACGCGGCAGGAATGCTCCTCATGCCGTATCAACTCCCGTAAATCTGCTTTCAGCGGCCGATGCTGAAGGTGCCGCGGCCCGCCAGCTCGCCGTTGAGGTACAATTCCATCGTGCAGGGGCTCGTCGGCCACGCGCCCTGCTCCTGGTAGAGCGCATCGAGCATTTCGTCCAGTGGACAGATGAACTCGCCGTACTGACCCATGCCGGGCACCTCGCTGACAGCGCCCGGATACACGCCCGCGTCCTTCGTGCGCAGCAGCCACTGCACCGTGACCGGCTCCTCCAGGGCCGCAGCCTGCTCATAATTCATGTAGTAACCATAGCCGATGCGGTGGAGCGTTGCCTCCATATCCTCCAGCGGCAGCACATTGTTATCCTGATAGCTCACCTTGTTGTGATCCTCGTCAAGCCACTCAGCAAAGCCCTTGCTGCGCAGATAGGTGCGGCGGACGCCGAGGGTGTAGCTGTAGCGCACCTCAAAGCCTTCGGCGCCAAAGAGCGCCGCACGCTCCGTCTTCACCGTCGTCTGCAGCTGATGCTCCTGGGAGCCCGCAGCCGAAATGACGATGGTGTACTCCGTATCGGGGGCCAGCTCCGTCAGGGTGTACCGCGTGTCTCCGGTGGTGGTGCTCTGTGCCGTGCGGTTGCCGGTGGCCACCCAGGAAATCACATACTGTTCGCCCTGAGAAGGCGCAGTGTCCGCCCAGACCAACTCCACCGTATTTCCATCGGCCACGGCACGCACCAGGCTCACCTGACGCTGCATCAGGAGGATCTGCTGCTCAATGGCGGAAACCATGTCCGCGCTGTCCACAAAATCACCCAGGGCAGCAAAAGCCGCCGCGGCCGCCCGCATGCCGGAAACATCCGCCCGCTCCAGCGCCTGCTGATACTGAGCCAGGGCCTCATTGTAGGCGGACTGCCGGTTGATCCGGTCGATCTCCGCCTGGCAGGTCACGGCCATAGCCGCATCGCCGATAGCCGCGTAACAGTCCATGGCCTGCCGCAGCAGGGTGACGCTGCCCTGCGCCAGGCCGCGCTGATAGAGGCTCTCCGCCTCCGCCTGCTGCGCCTGTGCCGCCTGTTCACTGCAAGCCTGCATGCGCTGCGCCGCATCGCCGTAAGCAATGGAGTTTTTAAACCATGCCATTGCCTCCTGATAGCGGCCCGCATCCTGCAGGGCACGGCCTCTGCAATAGGCATGCAGCAGCTCGCTGTCCAGGAAGGAAGGATTCATCACCGCCAGGCCTTCAAAGACGTCCGCCGCAGGGAGAAAGCTTCCGTTTTCCATCTCCAGCAGCGCATTCAGGTACAGATTGTATTCCCGCGACTGCTGATAGTCGCGCTGCACCATCCGGTAATGCTCCAGATACTGCCGTGCAATTTCGTAATCTCCCGCCCGCACGGCCTCCATCATCTCTTCATACGCCTCGCGCGGGCCCAGGCCGGGGATGATCTCTCCCTCTGCCCACGCAGGCAGCTGCAGCACCAGCAGCAGCGCAGCCAGCAGCAACGCCGTCAGTTTATGGATACGCATCTGTTTTCCCTCCCGAAAATCAAGTGGTCGCGGCGGACGATCATTCCACGCCCTTCAGCCGCAGATAGCGCTCGGCGCTGTCGTAAACGAAGATGGTCTTGTACAGTTTCTTTGCATTCTCCTCGACCGATGTTTCCCATTGCCGGGCCTCGCAGTAGACGCGCCAGGGTTCTGCCGCTGCAAAGCCCTGCGTCACCAGCATGCCGAAGATAACATACGCATTTTCAATCTCATCCTGCTCCACCAGCTGAATAGCCTGGCAGAAGAAGCGCCACAGCGGCGCGTCCGCATAGTTGCCCGCCAGCCAGAAGTAGGCAGCGGCCTCAGCGTAATCCCCGCCATCGTAGTAATCCATGGCGGCCTCGTAGGCAGCCTCGCCGCGCAGGCGGATATCCGACCCGTTTACGCGGGCCCGGAGCTCCTCCTCGCTCTCAATCAGGCCGCCCTTGTCCTGGCAGATCAGGTAGCGCTCCAGGCTGTCGTGCACAAGGATCGAGCTGTAACAGGCTGTCGCATTGTGACGCACCGTAAGTTCCCATTCCCGGCCTTTGCAGTACTGCACCCACTGCGCCGCCTG
Source organism: Christensenellales bacterium (assembly GCA_045126095.1). Classification (GTDB taxonomy): domain Bacteria; phylum Bacillota; class Clostridia; order Christensenellales; family Aristaeellaceae; genus UBA11524. The sequence goes on from JBGVOA010000364.1 coordinate 7,007, forward strand.
CTGGAAGGCCTGCCCCGCCAGCAGTTCAAAGCGCACTTGGGCCCGGTTAAGCTCCTCCGTCGTGCCTTCACCATCCAGGATCAGGCTGATGGCCTGACAATAGAAAGCCCACATCTGCGCGTCCGCATGATTGCCGGCCGCCTCAAAATAGACCGCCGCATCCGCATACTCCTTGTTTTCGTAGGCCTGCGCACCCGCCAGGTACGCATCCCGTGGACGCATGCCTTGCGTGTCAGGCGTGTCCGCAGCGGCACACAGCACAGGCAACGCCAGCATAAGCGCCAGCACCAGCGCAATCATCCTCTTCATCGAAATATTCCTCCTCAATTCGCCGCAGCCTGGAACTCCTGCACGGCCGTCTGCTGCAGCACCGAGTAGCCCTGCGCAATCTGCTGCACAGCAACATAATCGTTCTTCACCGCCTCCAGGGCTTCCCGCACATTGTCCATAGCCTGGTCCACCTGGGTGCGCATCTGGGTGTAATCATCCGCCTCCCAGCTGCTGCCCAGCCGTTGGACGGAGCCCTGCGCCTTCTCCATGGCCGCGAGCATGCTCACTGCAGCCGATTCACCCGCCAAGCCGTATTTTCCCAGGACACTGGGGTTGACTTCAAATTCATTTGTATCCGGGTAATAA
>JBGVOA010000365.1:0-2445 GCA_045126095.1 Christensenellales bacterium
AAAGACTTGGCCGTTTTCAAGAGCGTGTTAATGTAGGTTCCCTTGCGTCCTAACTGAATCATTCTCTGAGTGAATCGCTTCACTACAGCCATGTCCAAATCGTCCATGTCTGTAATCTGCAAGTCTTCCTCACAGTATCTCAGGAAGACGTTGAGATTGGTTTTGTACCCTCTTTGCGTCTTGATTGTGTACTTGCGGATTTCGATTTCCACCAGGAAATCTTCGATTGCCGTCCGGATTTTCATATGCTCCACTTCTCCTGTTTATCACAATCCGAAAGTACATGCTTATCATCATCGGTTAATGGTTTATCACAATGCCGCGAAATCACGCTCATGGAGGTTTATCAAAACGGGACTCATTTTGCCTGTCCCAGTGCCGATATGCTTCCTATGCAGTTTTCGCTTTATCAGACAAAACTTGACTATGTCGCTGCAATCAGATTGCGATTATTTAGTAGATACACACAGCATCATCCCAGAAAGACAGTGGAAGTTCCCAAATACAAAACGCCCGAACTGAATCGTTCGGGCGTTCAAAACGGCGGGGAGAATTACTCCTCCTCGTCCTCCTCGGGCAGCTCGGCGTTATGGTAGACGTTCTGCACGTCGTCGTTCTCCTCGAGCATCTCCAGCATCTTCAGGATGGACTTGAGGGTGTCGGGATCGGTGACAGCCACGGTGTTCTGGGGGATCATGCTCACCTCAGCGGAGAGGAAGGACAGACCCTGGGCCTCCAGCGCCTCACGCACGGCGGAGAAATCGTTGGGGGCGGTGGTGATCTCGAACACGTCGTCCTCGGCAGTCATGTCCTCAGCGCCGGCGTCCAGCGCCATCATCATCAGCTCCTCCTCGTCCATGCCGGGGGTGCGCTCGATCACAATCACGCCCTTCTCGTCGAACATGAAGGAAACGGAGCCGGTGGTGCCCATGTTGCCGCCGTTCTTGGCGAAGCAGTGGCGCACGTCAGAGGCGGTGCGGTTGCGGTTGTCAGTGATGGTGGTGGCGATCACGGCCACGCCGCCGGGGGCATAGCCTTCGTAGGTGATCTCCTCGTACACCACGTTGGACAGCTCGCCGCTGGCCTTCTGGATGGAGCGCTTGATGTTGTCGTTGGGCATGTTATTGGCCTTGGCCTTGGCGATAACGTCACGCAGCTTGTTATTGCTGTCGGGGTTCGCGCCGCCGGCACGCACCGCGATAGCGATCTCACGGCCGATCTTGGTGAAGATCGCGCCGCGGGCAGCGTCAGCCTTGCCCTTCTTCGCCTGAATATTGTGCCATTTGGAATGTCCGGACATTGGTATTACCTCCTGTATATGAAAGCAGTTTTTGACTTGCAACGCTTTATTATACCACCACAGCGGTACGCACGTCAAGGAAAAAACGGCGATTTGCGTCTCGGAATACAGCAAAAATCGCGTTTGTCCGCTGCATATGCTGTGTTGCGTCGGGCAAACAGCCTTCACAACGGTGCGGGAATGAAAAGAAACGAAAAAAGAAAAAGAAAATTCAAAAAATGTGTTTCACATTCGCGCAAAATGGTGTATCATAAAAACAGGCGGAAGCCAATAAAGAAAACGAACAAAAATCAGGAGGTAACAAATATGAAGTGGGTTTGCAGCGTTTGTGGTTATGTGCACGAGGGTCCCGAGGCTCCGGAGAAGTGCCCGGTTTGCAAGGTTCCGGCCAGCAAGTTCGTCCTGCAGGGCGGCGAGAAGACCTGGGCCGCTGAGCATGTGGTGGGCGTGGCGAAGGGCGCTCCCCAGGAGATCATCGACGGCCTGCGCGCCAACTTCGAGGGCGAGTGCAGCGAGGTCGGCATGTACCTGGCCATGGCCCGTGTTGCCCATCGCGAGGGCTACCCCGAGATCGGCCTGTACTGGGAGAAGGCTGCCTTTGAAGAGGCTGAGCACGCTGCCAAGTTCGCCGAGCTCCTGGGCGAGGTTCTGACCGACAGCACCAAGAAGAACCTGGAGATGCGCGTGGACGCCGAGAACGGCGCGACCAGCGGCAAGTTTGAGCTGGCGAAGCTGGCCAAGCAGCTGAACCTGGACGCCATCCACGACACCGTGCATGAGATGGCCCGCGACGAAGCCCGCCACGGCAAGGCCTTCGAAGGTCTGCTGAAGCGCTACTTCGGCAAGTAATCAGAGGGTTTCACCCTCTGATTGAGGGGATAATCAAGGATGATCTCATCAAGAGGTCATCCTTTTTTCATGCCAAAGTGGAAGCCGAAGTGGAAGATTCCTGATTTTCACCTGTTAAAATCCGCAAAAGTGGAAGCTGATTGAAGTGGAAGGTTACAAGACAAATTATAGGTGTAGCAAAATTTTCTGTCAATCTGGTTTCATTGACAAAATTCCAAGAGGAATCATTAGCGGCGACGGAGACGAGAAAAAGCTGATCTCATATCAGCGCGATTTGAGTCACCCTATTGGACAAA
>JBGVOA010000366.1:0-4755 GCA_045126095.1 Christensenellales bacterium
GATCATGACCTCGCTGTTGGGCAGGGCGCAGCGCTTGCCCTTCTGACCGGCCATGAGAAGGAACGCGCCCATGGACGCAGCCATGCCGATGCACACGGTGCGCACCTGGGGCTTGATGTACTGCATGGTATCGTAGATGGCCATGCCTGCGGTGACGGAGCCGCCGGGGCTGTTGATGTACAGGCAGATATCCGCGTCAGGATCCTCCATCTCCAGGAAGAGCAGCTGCGCCACGACGGTGTTGGCCACGTCGTCGTCGATCGCGCCGCCCAGGAAGATGATGCGGTCCTTCAGCAGACGGGAATAAATATCGTAGGAGCGCTCGCCACGGTTGGTCTGCTCAACGACATAAGGGATCAGCGGCATTGTATGTCCTCCTGTATTTCGGTGTTCAGGTTTGCATGGGCGCGATTTTCTCCCGGCAGGCAAAGCACGCGTCCTGCAAATTATATGCGCGGGCGGCAGCTTCTATGCCTGCCCGGCGATGAAAAGCGCGGGAGGCCTGGCAGCAGGCGTTCCCCTGCACCGCAACCTCCCGCGTATGCCCGTCACGCCACGCTTCTGCCTCTGCGACGTACCGGGGATATTCACTTTCCGTGAGGATTACTCAGCGTCGGTCTCCTCGGCGGACTCCTCAGCCTTCTCCTCGATGGTGGCGCCAGCCTTCAGCAGGTCGATGACCTTCTGGATAGCGGCGGTATCGGTCAGGTAGCCAGTCTGCTCCTCGGTCAGGGAAGCACGGAACTCCTCGACCTCGCGGCCCATGCGCTCAGCCTGCTGGGCGATCTGCGCGTCCACCTCTTCCTCGGTGGGCTCCAGAGCCTCCGCCTTGCGGATGGCCTCCATCACCAGCTCGTACTTGGCACGCTCCTCGCCCTGGCCCTTGTACTGCTCAGCCAGCTGCTCGCGGGTCTGGCCGGTGTACTGCAGGTACATCTGCATGTTCAGGCCCTGCATCATCATGCGGTACTCCATGTCGCGCAGGATGTAGTTGACCTGCTCCTCCACCATCGCGGCGGGGATCTCCACCTTGGCGTTGGCGGAAGCAGCCTCGACCAGAGCGTTCTCGACGGTCACGTCGTAGTTGCGCTGAGCGCGCTCCTCCAGCTGCTTGCGGATGTCAGCGCGGTACTCGTCCACGGTGTCGAAGCCCTTGTCCTGGGCGAAATCGTCGTCCAGCTCGGGAACCTCGGTGTAGGTGATGCTGTTGACCTTCACGTGGAAGACAGCGTCCTTGCCAGCCAGGTTCTCAGCGTGGTACTGCTCGGGGAACTTGACCTGCAGGTCCTTCTCCTCGCCGATGGCCATACCGACCATCTGCTCCTCGAAGCCGGGGATGAACTGGCCGGAGCCGATGTTCAGGGTCTGGCCCTGAGCGGTGCCGCCCTCAAAGGCCACGCCGTCCACAGTGCCGGCGTAGTCCAGGTTCACGGTGTCGTTGTAATCAACGGTGCGGTCGGTGACCTCGATGGAACGGGAAGCGGCCTTCAGCTCCTGCTGGATGCGCTCCTCGATCTCCTCGTCCTCCACCTCGTGCTTGGGCTCCACAGCCACGGTCAGGTTCTTGTACTCGCCCAGCTCCACCTCGGGACGCACGTCCACTTCGATGGCGAAGGTCATTTCCTCGCCGCGCTTGTACTCGCCCATGTCCACCATGGAGGGCTGGCCCACGGGCTTCAGCTCATTCTCCTCGATGGCAGCGGTGTACACCTCGGGGAAGACGATGTCCAGCGCATCCTCCACGAAAACGTAGGCGCCGTACATCTTCTCGATCACATTGCGGGGGGCCTTGCCCTTGCGGAAGCCAGGCACGTTGATCTTGCCGCGGTTCTGCAGGTAAGCCTTGTTCATCGCATCCTCAAACTGCTCGGCGGGCACGGCGAAGGACAGCTTCACACGGCAGCCGGAAATCTTCTCGAAAGTGGTCATGGTCATTCCTCCTGAATTTCACTCCACAGGCGCTCCCGCGCCCGGCTCATGCGGTAATTCTTTACGCACGGGATATAGTTTATCACATCTTGCCCCCCGATGCAAGCGTTTTCCTGCGATTTTCACGCATTTCCCGCACGTTTTTATGATTCCTTTTGACATTTCCGCCCCAATGCATTATGATAGAAGCGAAATAAACACAAGCGAGGGCAACCAATGAATTTTGATCATCTGACCCTGCTGGCCACTGCCGCCTTCGGCCTGGAGGGCGTGGTCGCCTCCGAGCTCAAGCGCCTGGGCATGAAGGACGTGAAGGGCGAAATCGGCGGTGCGCGCTTCACCGGCAGCATCACCGACGCATTCCTGTGTAACCTGCGCCTGCGCTGCGCTGATCGTGTGCTGATCGTGCTGGACGAGCGCGAGTGCCGCACCTTTGAGGAGCTGTTCCAGTTCGTCAAGGCACAGGCCTGGGAAAAGCTCCTCCCCCACGACGCGAAAATCAACGTTTCCGGCAAGTGCGCCCGCAGCCAGCTCATGTCCATCCGCGACTGCCAGGCCATCACGAAAAAGGCCATCATCGAGCGGCTGAAGGAGCGGACAAAGCGCACGGTCTTCCCCGAAACGGGCGAAGCGTATCCCATCGAAATCGGCCTGCATCAGGATATGGCGCGGCTGACGCTGGACACCTCCGGCGAGGCGCTGAACCGCCGTGGATACCGCACCTGGAACGGCGAGGCGCCCCTGCGCGAGACCCTGGCAGCCACGCTGGTGGAGCTCTCCACCTGGCGGCCCGGCATGCGGCTGCATGACCCCTGCTGCGGCACCGGCACGCTGCTCATTGAAGCCGCTTTCCGCCAGAGCCACCGCGCCCCGGGCCTCACCCGCCGCTTCGCCATGGAGCGCTTCAGCTTCTTCCCGGCGGAGGAATGCGAGGCCATCCGCCGCACCTGCGAGGAGGACTTCCAGCCCGAGCGCATCAGCGGCATCTCCGGCAGCGACATTGACCCCGCCGCCCTGGAGCTGGCCGGTCGCCACGTGAAGCAGGCAGGCCTCGCCGGGAAGATATCGCTGACGAACCTCCCCCTGCAGCAGCTTCAGCTGGAGGGCGAGCCCGGCGTGTTCCTGTGCAACCCGCCCTACGGCGAGCGCCTCTCTGACCGCAACAGCTGCCAGAAGCTCTACCGTGAGATGCACAAGCTCCTGGACCGCCATCCCGGCTGGAGCCTGTGCGCCATCTCCTCCGACCCGATGTTCGAGCGCGCCTTCGGCAAAAAGGCTGACAAGAAGCGCCGGCTGTACAACGGGCGCCTGGAGTGCGAATTCCTGATCTACAAATAAGCAAGAGGAGGCTCCCCCATGGCTGACAAGTATCCCGCTCCCGGCTTCTACACCCCTGCTGACGACCGCTACAACAGCATGCAGTATGCCCGCTGTGGCAATTCTGGCCTGAAGCTGCCCCGCGTTTCCCTGGGCCTGTGGAACAACTTCGGCTCTGTCGACCGCCACGAGAATGCGCGGCAGATGCTGCTGACTGCCTTCGACCTGGGCGTGACCCACTTCGACCTGGCGAACAACTACGGCCCCCAGCCCGGCAGCGCGGAGGAGACCTTCGGCCGCGTGCTGGACAGCGACCTGCGCCGCCACCGTGACGAGATGTGCATCTCCACCAAGGCAGGCTACTACATGTGGGCCGGCCCCTACGGCGAATGGGGCAGCCGCAAGTACCTCATCAGCAGCCTGGACCAGAGCCTGAAGCGCATGGGCCTCGACTATGTGGACATCTTCTACCACCACCGCCCCGACCCCGACACGCCCCTGGAGGAAACCATGGGCGCGCTGGCGGACATCGTGAAGCAGGGCAAGGCGCTCTACGTCGGCGTATCGAATTACTCCGCCGAGATGACCGCAAAGGCCGCTGACATCCTCAAGGGCATGGGCGTGCCGCTGACCATCCACCAGCCCCGCTACAACATGATCGACCGCTGGGTGGAGGACGGCAAGCCCTCCCTGTGCGATGTGCTGCTGGAAAAGGGCATCGGCGCAGCGGTGTTCTCCCCGCTGGCCCAGGGTCTGCTGACCGACCGCTACCTGAACGGCATCCCGGCGGACTCCCGCGCCGCCAGCCCCTGCGTGTTCCTGAACGAATCCGGCGTGACGGAGGACGTGCTCTCCAAGGTGCGCCGCCTCAACGCCATCGCCGCCGCCCGCGGCGAGACCATGGCGCAGCTGGCCCTGGCCTGGGTGCTGGAGAATCCGGCGATCACCAGCGTCATCACCGGCGCGAGCCGCCCGGAGCAGATCAGGCAGAACGTGGAGACCATCCAGCGCCATGTGCCGCTGTCCGACGAGGAGAAGGCCGCCATCTGCGCGATCCTGACCGAGGTCAGAGCATAACCCCATACGCAAAGGGAGCCGTCCCAGGTGGACAGCTCCCTTTTCATATGCACTTAATTCGCAGGCCAGTACATCGCGTGCGTCAGCGGGAAGGGCGTATCGTCCTGCACCTTTTGGAGGATGCGTTCCCTGTCCGCGCCCTGGGCAATGACGGGGCTGTAATCGTTCACGTCCTCCGTCGCCTGGCCGCTGGTCAGGATGGGGATCAGCTCCACCGTCACGCCCACGTACTCGCCCTCACGGAAGCGCAGGCGCAGCTGCACCAGCATCGCATCGAAGGTAGTCAGGTCGATCGTGCCGCCGAACATGAGGTTGCCCATGCTGTAAATCACCGGCGTTGCGCCCACGGAACCGATGCCCTGCACCACATGGGGGTGTCCGCCGATAACGACGTCCGCGCCAGCCGCCGTGGCCGCCGCAGCGATCTGCTCC
>JBGVOA010000367.1:0-5203 GCA_045126095.1 Christensenellales bacterium
GCTGAAGGTTCATGATGAGAACAATGAGTGTGGCGTTGGCGATACCATCAAGGTGATGGAGACCCGTCCGCTTTCCAAGGACAAGCGCTGGCGCCTGGTCGAGATCATCGAGAAGGCTAAGTAATCCGCGCGTTAAGGAGGAAATACTATGATTCAGCCGCAAACCCGGCTTAAGGTTGCCGACAACTCCGGCGCCAAGGAAATCATGTGCATCCGCGTGCTGGGCGGTTCTTTCCGTCGCGACGGTTCCATCGGTGACATCATCGTGGCCAGCGTCAAGACCGCTACCCCCGGCGGCACCGTGAAGAAGGGCGACGTCGTGAAGGCGGTTATCGTCCGCATGCGCAAGAATAAGCGCCGCCCCGATGGCTCTTACATCAAGTTTGACGATAACGCCGCTGTTATCATCAACGATGCCAAGATGCCCCGCGGCACCCGTATCTTTGGACCTGGTGCCCGCGAGCTGCGTGAGAAGGACTTCATGAAGATCGTCTCCCTGGCTCCCGAAGTTCTGTAAGAGGAGGCGGAAGAGATGCACGTTCGTAAGAATGATCTGGTGATGGTCATCACCGGTAAGGATAAGGGCACGAAGGGCAAGATCACCGCTGCGTTCCCCAAGACCCACAAGGTCATCGTTGAGGGCGCCAACATGGTCACCCGTCACCAGAAGGCCCGTAACGCGATGCAGCCCGGCGGCATCATCAAGAAGGAAGCCCCCATCGATGCTTCCAACGTGATGCTGGTTTGCCCCAAGTGCGGCAAGCCCACCCGTGTTGCCCACAAGGTGACTGTCGGCGTTGACGCCAATGGCAAGAAGACCCGCAGCGTTGCTCGCATCTGCAAGCAGAAGGACTGCGGCGCCGAAATCTGAGAAGGAGGAAAAGTCTGATGGCTACCCGTATGAAGGAAAAGTACCTGGCCGAGGCTGTTCCTGCTCTTCAGCAGAAGTTCGGCTACAAGAATGTGATGCAGATTCCCCGTCTGGAGAAGATTGTCATCAACATGGGTCTGGGCGACCTGAAGGACAACAACAAGGCCTTCGAGATGGCTGTGAATGAGCTCACCGCTATCGCCGGTCAGAAGCCCCAGGTCACCAAGGCCAAGAAGTCCATTGCTAACTTCAAGCTCCGTGAGGGCCAGAACGTCGGCGCGAAGGTCACCCTGCGCGGCGCTCGTATGGAAGAGTTCATGGACAAGCTGGTCAACATCGCTCTGCCCCGCGTTCGCGACTTCCGCGGCGTGTCTGCGACCTCTTTCGATGGCCGCGGCAACTACGCCCTGGGCATCCGTGAGCAGCTGCTGTTCCCCGAAATTGAGTACGACAAGGTCGAGAACATCCGCGGTATGGAGATGATCTTCGTCACCACCGCGAAGACCGACGAGGAGTGCAAGGAGCTGCTCCGCCTGCTGGGCATGCCCTTTGTGCAGGCGTAATAAGGAGGAGAACAACAATGGCAAAGACGAGTATGAAGATCAAGCAGGCGAGGACGCCTAAGTTCTCCACCCGCGCTTACACCCGCTGCCGTCTGTGCGGCCGTCCCCACTCTGTCCTGCGCAAGTACGGCGTGTGCCGTGTCTGCTTCCGTGAGCTCGCTTACAAGGGCGAGATCCCGGGCGTGCGCAAGGCCAGCTGGTAATCGGGGAGACAAACGGAAGGAGGTACCATCATGGTTGTGAATGATCCCATCGCCGATATGCTCACCCGAATCCGCAACGCCCAGGTCGCCAAGCACGACTCTGTGACGCTGCCTGCCAGCAACACCAAGAAGGCCATCGCTAAGATCCTTCTGGCTGAGGGCTACGTGAAGAACGTGGAGTTCATCGATGACGGCCTGCAGGGCAACATCAAGGTGACGCTGAAGTATATCAATGGCAAGACCCCCGTGATCGCGGGTCTGAAGCGCATCAGCAAGCCCGGCCTGCGCGTTTACGCGCAGTGCAGCGAGCTGCCCAAGGTTCTGGGCGGCCTGGGCATTGCGATCATCAGCACCAGCAAGGGTCTGATGACTGACAAGGAAGCCCGCAAGAACGCCGTTGGCGGCGAAGTGCTGGCTTACATCTGGTAAGACCGACACGCGTAATGGAGGTGTGATTCAATGTCTCGTATCGGAAGACTTCCGATCACTGTTCCCGCGGGCGTGACGGTCACTGTGGATGCTGAGAATCTGGTCACGGTCAAGGGCCCCAAGGGCACCCTGTCCCAGCTGGTTGATCGCTGCATCACCGTCAACGTGGAGGGCGCCGTTGTGACCCTCACCCGCGATTCTGACGCCAAGCGCAACCGTGCCATGCACGGCCTGTACCGCACCCTGGTCAACAACATGGTCGTCGGTGTGTCCGCCGGCTTTGCCAAGACCCTGGAGCTGGTCGGTACCGGTTACCGCGCTGAGTGCAAGGATGGCAAGAACCTGGTTATCAAGATCGGCTTCAGCCACGACGTGATCCGTCTGGCTCCCGAAAATGTGACCTTCGAGACGCCCAACCAGACGACCATCATCGTCAAGGGCATCGACAAGCAGGTCGTGGGCGCTCTTGCCGCCGACATCCGCGCCATCCGCAAGCCCGAACCCTACCATGGCAAGGGCATCAAGTATGCTGATGAGCATGTCCGCCGCAAGGAAGGCAAGACCGGTAAGAAGTAAGAAAGGGAGTGACTGCAAATGTTCAAGAAGCGTGACCGTAATGAAATCCGCGTGATCCGTCATGCGCGCGTCCGCAAGAAGATCAGCGGCACCCCTGAAATGCCGCGTCTGTCCGTGTACCGCAGCCTCAAGCACATCCAGGTCCAGCTGATCGACGACGTCGCCGGCAAGACCCTGTGCGCTGCTTCCACCCTGGAGAAGGGCATTCAGGAGCAGCTGAACGAGCTGGACAAGAAGGGTGCTGCCAAGCTGGTGGGCAAGCTCATCGGCGAGCGCGCCCTGGCCGCTGGCTACAAGACCGTGGTCTTCGACCGTGGCGGCTATGTTTACACTGGCCGCGTGGCCGAGGTTGCCACTGGCGCCCGCGAAGCTGGTCTGGAATTCTAAGAAGGAGGTAGCAACGGAAATGCAACGCTTCGAAAAGAAGAGCGAGTTCACCGAGCGCCTCGTAGCCGTAAATCGCGTCTCCAAGACCGTTAAGGGCGGCCGCAACATGCGGTTCTCCGCTCTGGTCGTGGTGGGCGACGAGAAGGGCCGCGTTGGCGTCGGTATGGGCAAGGCCGCTGAGATCCCGGAAGCGATCCGCAAGGCCAATGAAGATGCCAAGAAGCATATGGTGACTGTGCCCCTGTGCGGTACCACCATCCCCCATGACGCCGTGGGCTACTACTCCACTGCCAAGTGCGTGCTGCTGCCCGCTCCCGAAGGTACCGGCGTTATCGCCGGCGGCGCTGCCCGCGCGGTGCTGGAGCTGGCTGGCGTGAAGGACATCCGCACGAAGTCCTTCGGCACCAACAACCCCATCAACATGGTCAAGGCGACCATCGAGGCTCTCCGTCAGCTGCGTAGCGCTGAGGAAGTTGCCAAGATGCGCGGCAAGACCGTGGAAGAGCTGCTGGGCTAAGGAGGTAGAGAGATATGCTGAAGGTTACCCTGATCAAGTCTCCCATCGCTTCCCTGCCTAAGCACAAGGCGACGGTTAAGGCTCTGGGCTTCCGCAAGGTCGGCCAGACCCTCGTGAAGCCTGACAATGCTGCCATCCGCGGCCAGATCTTCGCCATCAAGCACATGCTGAAGGTCGAAGAAGTCAACGAGTAATAAGGAGGAAACCCCGAATGAAACTGCACGAGCTGCATCCCGCCGAGGGTTCCACCACTGCGGCCAAGCGTCTTGGCCGCGGCGTTGGCTCCGGCCTGGGCAAGACTGCCGGCAAGGGTCACAAGGGTGCCAAGGCCCGCTCTGGCGGCGGCAAGCGCCCCGGCTTTGAGGGCGGCCAGATGCCCCTGTACCGTCGCGTCCCGAAGAAGGGCTTCACCAACATCTTCGGTACCGATTATGCAACCATTAACGTTCAGGCCCTGGAGGTGTTTGAGGACGGCACTGTCGTCGACGCCCAGCTGCTGCTTGAGCGTGGCATGATTAACCACTCTAAGGACGGCCTGAAGGTGCTGGGCAACGGCGATCTGACCAAGAAGCTGACCGTCAAGGCTGCCAAGTTCACCGAGTCTGCGAAGGCGAAGATCGAGGCTGTCGGCGGTTCCGCCGAGGTGGTCTGAGATGCTTCAGAACATTCGCAAGCTTTGGAAGATTGAAGACCTGCGTAAGAAGCTCATTTACACCTTCCTGATGCTGCTGCTCTACTGTCTGGTGGGTCAGATCTACGCGCCCGGCATTAACGTGTCGGTCGTGCAGGCGATCGCCGAGAGCCAGGGCAGCAACCCCCTCCTGGGCATGCTGAACATGATGACTGGTGGCGCCACCAGCCAGTGGACCCTGATGGCCATGGGTATCAGCCCCTACATCAACGCGTCCATTATCATGCAGCTGCTGTGCATCGCGATCCCCTACCTGGAGCGCGTGCAGCAGGAGCCCGACGGCCGTGAGAAGATCTCCCGCTGGACCCGCTGGCTGACCGTTATCCTGGCAGCTGTGCAGGCCATCGGTCTGTCCAACGCGACTGTCTACAATGGCGCGATCTCTGTTGTCCAGGATGGCTGGTACAACAACCTGTTCATCGGCGTGTCCCTGGCTGGCGGCTCTGCCCTGGCCATGTGGATCGGCGAGAAGATCACCGACAAGGGTATCGGCAACGGTATCTCCCTGCTGATCTTCATCGGCATCGTCGGCAACCTGATCGGCGGTATCGGCGGCGCTATCATCAACCTGTTCACTGCTTTCAACTGGCTGAACCTGCTGTTCCTGGCTCTGTTCGTGCTGGCTGTGCTGGTGATCGTTGCTTGCGTCACCTTCGTCGACCTGGGCGAGCGTCGTGTGCCCCTGCAGATCGCCAAGCAGGTGCGCGGCCGTCGCTCCTACGGCGGTCAGAACACCCACATGGGTCTGAAGATCGTCTCCGTGGGCGTGCTGCCCCTGATCTTCTCCTCCAGCTTCCTGTCCTTCCCGGGCATCATTGCCAGCTTCACCAACTGGAAGTGGCTGGACAATGTGGCAAACGCTCTGAACGGCCAGGTGCTGGTGAATGGCGAGTTCAACCCCGGGTTCATCTGGTATGTCGTCATCTCCACGCTGCTGATCGTGGCCTTCACCTTCTTCTACAGCTC